>JAUYMX010000554.1 GCA_030699345.1 Methylococcaceae bacterium | reverse complement strand
ATGGTGCCTCGGGCCGGAGTCGAACCGGCACGTCCTTACGAACGAGGGATTTTAAGTCCCTTGCGTCTACCAATTTCGCCACCGAGGCATTGTAATCATTGGTGAGGTGCGCATTATATAGCATCAAAAAAAATAAACTAGGCCTAAGCTGATTTTTTTGCCATAGTCCGCTGCACAGACAGCCTGAGGTTTATGCCATGTTCACTGCTTGCAAGACTTTAAAATTCAGTAGTTTATTGATATTTCTAACAATTAATTCGTTAAGTTATGCTGAGCCGGCGGAAGAAAAAATAATGCTGGGCGCATTTTCAACCGGCTCATTAGAGCAATGGGAAAGCAAACGCTTCAAAAATCAAACGCTTTATCAACTGTTCGAACTTGATGGCGCTCAGGTATTAAAAGCAGACAGCAATGACAGTGCGTCTGGACTATTCAAAACACAACGAATTGATTTGCAACAAACACCAGTGTTGAACTGGCGTTGGCGCATCGAAAATCGGCTGGATACTCGCAACGAGCAAATAAAAACCGGTGACGATTACGCCGCTCGTGTTTATGTGGTGATCAGTGGTGGTTTGGCTTTCTGGCAAACTAAAGCCATCAATTATGTTTGGGCAAACGCCTCGGCCAAAGGGGCTGTGTGGCCGAATGCGTATGCAGGGAAAAGTGCGGTGATGATTGCGATGAGGTCAGCTGCTGACCCCACTGGCACTTGGTTTAGTGAAAAACGAGACGTCTTAGCCGACTTGAAACAACATTTTGGCGAAGACGTCCGCTACATCGATGCGGTCGCGATCATGACCGACACCGATGACAGCAAGGGTAAAGCGACCAGTTACTACGGCGATATTTATTTTAGCCAGCGATAAAATCGCCAGCACCCTTAAATCGTGGGCATGCCCCGCTCTTACCTGGCTTTTAAGTCAGGGCGTTTTTCTCTAAAAACTCTAATTGTAAACCGGCAACCTTAGCTGTCCACAAGCTCGGATTGACTGGAAACGCCTTGGTTATGCCAGTGCGTCGATAACCGCGTCGCTCATAAAAGGCAATCAGCTCATACCTTGAACTAATAACCGCCATAACGAATGTGTTGACGGACCAAGCTTGCTGGGCCGCAAGCTCTGCAGCTTGCAACAACTGCTTACCTATACCGCGACCTTGTAATGACGGTTGAACGGCCAACATGCCAAACTGCACCTGCTGCCCATTTCTCTCCAAATGTATCGACCCAACCAGTTCTGAAGCATTTTTACATTGCAGAATGATAGAGTCGTCGCTGGCAATCAAGCGTTTAAGTTCTGTAGCTTCGGTCCGTCGGCCGTCTAGCAAGTCAACTTCTGTGGTCCAGCCTTGCCTACTGATTTCACCGCGATAGGCAGAATTAACAAGGGCCGCCAGCTGTTCTGCTTCGTGTTGCCGGGCTTTAGAAAATGTCAGTGTTAGCGCTATCAAAGTAGCTCCTTGGCACAATAGATAGACTGCAAGCTGAGTTGCTTAGTAAAACGGTGGTGCTTATTAGTTAGAGAGATGAACAACTTTATTCCGACCGGTTTCTTTGGCTTGATAAAGCGCACTGTCGGCACGGACAACTAAGCTCTCGGAGTCGTCGCCCGCTCGCAATTGGGCAATACCAATCGATAGGGTAATTTTGTGCAGTGGCTGATTATTGTCTTTGCGCTTTAAACGGCTGCTTTCCATGGAACTACGAATATTTTCGGAAATTTCTATGGCTTTATCTTCGGAGGTGTTGGGCATGATAATCGCCAGCTCTTCGCCGCCATATCGGGCAACATGGTGATGATCTTCAGAATGCTTTTTCATTAATGCTGCAACAAATTTAATAACATTATCACCAACGGTATGGCCGTAGGAGTCATTCACACGTTTGAAATGATCAATATCCAGTAATGATAAATAAGTCTTATCAGGTTCAGATTGCCCGACAATTTCCGCCAGGGTCATATCAAAGGCGCGACGATTGAGTAGACCTGTCAAGCCATCGGTGACAGCCATTTGCCGCACCTGGGCCAATTCTAAACGCAACAATTCCATTTCTTTATTGGCTTCATCCAGTTTGTTCTTCATGGCTTGGCTGGTAGCAGCCAGAGACTGGGTTTCTTGGATGATTTCTTGCAAAACAATTTTGATGTCGGTTGCTTTGGAAATGTTCTCCAGAACTAGCGTTTTTTTCTGAAAGCTGTCGTTAGTAATTTCTGCTTTTTTATAGGTGTCATTAATAGAAATTGACGCTTGCGCAATGACTTTTTGAATGTGCTCGTTAATTTTCTCAAAAGACTCAAGCGAGGCATTACAGACATGTTTTTTGTAAAGCTCGATACTAATTTCGCTATCAATAGGTATTTGTTGGCTAATTAGCTTATTAACAACTTCCGTCAACTTAGCGTTATTGCCAGCCACATAGTCATACCAGATAGCATAATTTATGGGATTGGCGGCGACGTTGTGACGCACCATCAGCGGGAGAATTTGTTTTACGTAGGCAGCATTCAATGTGGTTGAAAAGTCGTAACACGGTATAAAAGAAATACTTTTGGTCATTTAATGAATCCTACTTTTGAAAACACGTTTTGATGTGGTCATCTTCACAATGATAGCTAACCATTGTGTCAACTTGCAGATTTGAACAACAAACGCTTAGGCTAAATAACGGGCCTTTTTATTACCGGAAAATGCAAATTTATAGCTCGACAGGCAACGTCACTCATACAACTCACTGCTACCATCCAGATCGCCAGTCTGGCTGTACAGCATTGGCTTTCCTTGCTTAAGTAAGGCCGCATCAATGACTTCACAGATAGCAACGACGTGATCGCCGGCATCGGTAAAGTGACTAACTCGACAATCAAAATACGCCAAACTGTCCGATAAAATGGGCGCGCCAGTCTTATCTTGCCGCCAAGCAAATCCCGCCATTTTATCTTTCACAGATTGACCAAAATGACCGGCCAACGCCATTTGGTCGCTTGCCAACACATTTACTGTGCAGATTTTGCCAGCCTTAAGCAGTTGATAGGAATAATGCTCAGGATTGATGCTGATCGCCAGTAACGGCGGAGCAAAGGATACTTGCATCACCCAGGCGGCGGTAAACGCATTCTGCAGTTCGCCATCGCGCACACCAATCACATAAACGCCGTGAGTCAGGTGTTTACAGACATCGTCAATATTTTCAATCATGCTGCACCAGTTTAATACGCATGGATAAATCGACGGCTTTGATATTTTTGGTCAACGCGCCGATGGAAATGTAATCGACGCCAGTTTCGGCCACAGCCCTTATATTCTCAAGATCGATGTTGCCGGAGGCTTCAAGTTGAATTTGGCCATTGTTAAATTCAACGGCAACGCGCATGTCTTCAAGGCTAAAGTTATCGAGCATGATGCGATCCGGTTTGGCGGCAATAGCGTCGCGCAGTTCTGCCAAGGATTCCACTTCCACCTCTATTGCGACAGTGGATAACGCGCGCGCGGCCTGTATAGCTTGAGCGATGGAGCCGGCGGCAATGATGTGATTTTCTTTAATCAAGACGCCATCATACAAACCGATACGATGGTTGTAACAACCGCCACAGGCAACCGCGTATTTTTGCGCCTGTCTCAGTCCAGGAATGGTTTTACGGGTATCTAACACCTTACAGCCGGTGCCCGCGACCGCTTCGGCATATTGCCTGGCAATGCTAGCCGTCGCTGACAACGTTTGCAGTAAATTAAGCGCGGTGCGCTCGCCTGTTAATAAGCCGCGGGCCGGGCCTTTGATGCGGCACAAGGTTGCTCCGGCAGTAACGGCTGCACCTTCAGCTACCAACCATTCAATCGCTATATTTGCATCCAACGCGTTAAAGACCGCATCAAACCAGGCTTGACCGCACAGCACCATATTTTCACGGCTGATAACCTCAGCCTCGGCAGTCATAGTCGCGGGAATAATAACGGCGGTAATGTCGCCGGTACCGATGTCTTCTGCAAGAAGCGTTTGAATTTGGGAGAGTGAAGGAATCATGGTGTTAAGTTTTCGAGGATGCGTTCAGTAATGGGTTGTTGGTTAACATTGACTCGTCTGGCTTGACCAGAACGTATAAGCTCGGCTAATTCTGCAATAGCGTACTCCCGCAGTTTTTCGCCACTTTTATCGACAAAAAGTAAGCGTTGCATAACAGGACTTTTCCACGCCAGTTTACCCCAGCGTTGGCCGGAATCAGCAATAAACTCCAGCCAGCTGCCTTCTGGGAGTTGTTGTACCACAGCAATGTAGCTATCAATAACTGCGTCTGCTGGACTTTGGGAGGGATTATTTTCATTTGTCTGGACATTGGCTGCTGATTTTTTATCCAGTACCAGCACATGCAACACCGCTAATTCCTTAAAAAACCGGGCTCGATCCGCTTTATCGAAATCAATTTGTTTAAGGCCATACCGCAATGCGTTAATGAGCTCAGGCAATATAGTCAGAATGCGTTGTCTGGCCTGTTCATCAGACGGCGGCAATACGCTAAAAATCAAGTCGTCCAGAGTTTGTAAGTGTTTTGCCCACAATTCGGGTTGTTCGTTTTTATGCGGATACACTGCTAACAATACTTGTAGCCAGGCCTGCTGCAGGAAGTCGCTGATAGTCGCTGGTAAGGCTTTATTATTCAGCCTGCTGTCCAAAATCATGGCTACTTCTTCATTAGCCGTGAGCGGCGTTTCTGATGAAGCCAACAGCTGCCGGTAATGTTCCTCATAGCGTTGCACGCCATGTTGTTGAGCAGTCAAATACTTAGCAAAAGCATTATCTGCCGCCACCCAAGCGGCTATTTCAAAGTCACTATCGGTTATCTTATTTACCACGCCAACTATTTGCTGAATGATGGCTTGCCCACCAGTTGAGTTTTCATTTACCAAGCTACCGGCCGCATAAAGCTTATCAAGTAACTGTCGGACTGGACTTTCTGGCAACGCCAACAAATCCGGCTGCACCAATGCCACAGCGGCCATGGGCATTTGCAGGGGCGCTAAAGCTAATTTTACTGGATTGGGCAAATTTTCATCCTGGCCCAATTGTGCAAAAATCAAAGCCACAATATCCAGAATATCTTGATCGACTTGATCCAACTGTCGAGTTTCGTCACTAAAATTGAGCGCTGCCAATTTTTTCAATAAGGGATGTTTTAACGGTAGCTCATAAACGGGTGAGGCCTTATTAAAGCCTGCATAAGAAAGCACTTGTAGCGCATTGATGATTTCAATGTGTTCATAAGCAAGGTTGCCATGATCTACAAGCACATCGTAAGCAGAAGGTGAATGCTTAGTACGCCAAAGCCGAAATTTTTTTCGGAGTGGTTCAAAAACGTTGCTAGCTAGCGGGGCGTCGGAGTGAATGTTAGCGGGCTTATTTTCTGTGTAGTCATTTTCAACCGTAAAGTTCTGTTCGGCAGTATCGTTGGTGCAGTGGCTTTTTAGTTCTCGGTAAATAAAGCCTAACTGGCTAAAAATGTTGGCAGCAAAGACGTTATAAAGCGCCACCCGATATTCGGTATTTAATTTTAAAGGCTTAAATACTTCAAACAACGTGCGTAATAGATTTTCCGGCGAAACTGGATTTTGTCCGGAAGACATTACCTGTTTACCTAACAAGAGAGCTAGCTGCTGATTAAACTCACTCAGCTCCTCAAGAAATTGGTTTTCACAGCTACGAATAATTTGGCTAACGGCATAATCTTCTTTAACAAACTCATCATCTAGCAATTTGGCCGCATTCCATTGAATCTGTTCAGTTTTTTTAGTCGGACTTTGTTGCTGTAACTCGTCAAACGCAGTGCTGATTTTAAGAAGATATTGTTCGCTAATTATTTTTTTAACGGTATGCAGATAGTCGGTAAGTTTTTTATATTGTTCCTTTGACAACCTGTCACGCTCTTTGCCCAATTGCAAACCAAATTCAAATTCAAGCCGCGCCATGCAATCATCTAGGTAAGTAGCAAAATACTGCAAGAACAGTGTCTTGATCTTGCCTATTTGCAGGCTGTTAATTTTTGGCTGTATATCCATGGTTGTGTAGTTATGCTCAACAGTTAGCGACAGAAAAATTAATCGATACGATTAATTTAGCCAATAATAGACGCCTTTTCTGCAAATAAACTCCGTTACGCTTTGACTGTTTACCCATGAACATAAATCAACATTGGCTATCCGACATAATCCACACACCCTCGCCTAATTTTGACGAACGACCTGACCCAAATGATATTTCTTTGCTGGTCATTCATTGTATTAGCCTGCCGCCCAATGAGTTCGGCAATAACTATATCGATCAATTGTTTTGCAACCAGCTCAATCCCGACGAGCACCCTTATTTTAAAAAGATAAGTCAGCTCAAAGTCTCAGCGCATATATTAATTAAACGAGACGGCACTTGTGTTCAATATGTGCCTTTTGATCAGCGCGCCTGGCATGCTGGACAATCGGTTTATCAGGGGCGCGAACGTTGCAATAATTTTTCTATCGGCATAGAACTTGAAGGCACCGAACAAATGCCGTACACCGATCAACAATACAGCCAGCTGACGGAAGTAATTGATGCCTTGGTTAAGCATTACCCAACCCTTTCAAAACAGCATATTACGGGGCATAGCGATATTGCACCTGGTCGTAAAACGGATCCGGGTGCAGCGTTTGACTGGCAAAGACTCTTCGATTTATTGCGTTGAACGGGATAAGTCGCCAGATTTAGGGTGAGTCAAGCCAAAGGACTCAAGCAGCATCAGCACTACACCCAATGTAATTGCAGAATCGGCAATGTTAAACGCCGGCCAATGCCAGGTATCAATATGCACGTCGAGAAAGTCAATCACGTAACCATACGCCAAGCGGTCGATTAAATTCCCGACCGCACCACCCAGCACCAATGACAAAGCCACGGCCAGCAAGGTTTCATGCGCTTTTAACCGAGCAATCCACACGGTAATCACTACACTAATAACCAAGGCAAGACCGGCAAAAAACCAACGTTGCCAGCCGCCCGCTTCACTTAAAAAACTAAACGCCGCACCGGTGTTATGGACATAAGTCAGACTGAAATACGGCATGACCGGAATGGATTGATAAAGCTGCATGGTGTTATCAACCAATAACTTGGTACCTTGATCCAACGCTAACGCCAGTACCGACAACCATAACCATTTCAACATACTTAACTCACGCATAATGTCGTTGCTCGCCAGCCCCTGCAACATTGTCTATGCAACGACCACAAAGCTCTGGATGCTCTTCATGAGTGCCAACATCAGGGGTCTGATGCCAACAACGAACACATTTGGCATGCTCAGACACGATAATTTTCACGCTAATGCCTTCAATTTCTGTTGCTACCGCATCATCTGGAGTGCTATCCGCAGCAAACGCTGTTGCCTTTGACGTGATGAAAATAAACCGCAACTCATCGTCCAATAGTGTTAACGCCTGCAAATATTCAGGGCTGCAATACAATTCCACTTCAGCGTTTAGCGAGGCGCCTATATCACCTTTAGCACGGCTTTTTTCCAGCTCTTTACTGACCGCGGTACGTACCACCATCAATTTTTGCCAAACATCACGATTTAATACAGCATCAGCATCCAGCTCGACTAAATCCTGGTACCAAGTCGTCAAAAATACCGACTCGCTACGTTCGCCTGGCAAGTATTGCCAGATTTCATCGGCGGTATAACTGATAATCGGTGCCAGCCAGCGGGTTAAAGCTTCAAGCACATGATACATGGCGGTTTGCGCCGAACGCCGCGCCAAGCCATCGGCTTTAGCGGTGTATTGACGGTCTTTAATAATGTCCAGATAAAAGCCACCCAGATCGATCACACAAAAATGATGTACTTTCTGGTAAATGTGCTGGAACTGATAGCTTTCATAGGCGGTTTTAACTTCTTCTTGCAGCGTAAAGGCCCGATCGACAATCCAGCGATCCAGTGCCAATAAGTCGTTGCTGGCAATCAAATCTTGTGCAGGATCAAAATCATCCAGGTTGGACAGCAAAAAGCGCGCGGTATTTCTCAAGCGACGATAGCCGTCAGAGGTGCGATTAAGAATTTCACTGGATACGGTCATTTCGCCGCGATAATCGGTAGATGCAACCCACAAGCGCAACACATCGGCGCCCAAATCTTTCATCACTGACTGCGGCGCAATCACATTACCTTTGGATTTGGACATTTTCTTGCCTTCCGCATCCACGGTAAAACCATGCGTTAAAACTGCCTTGTATGGCGCGACATCATTCATCGCAACAGAGGCCAGCAAAGACGATTGAAACCAGCCCCGATGCTGGTCAGAGCCTTCCAGATATAAATCTGCAGGGAATGCTAACTCCTCGCGTTTAGCCAGCACACAGGCATGGGTAACACCGGAGTCAAACCACACATCCAAGGTGTCGGTCATTTTGTCGTATTGTTCAGTATCACTACCCAGAAGCTCGGCAATATCCAGATCAAACCAGGCATCGATACCCTGTTGTTCAATACGCTTAGCGACTTGCTCTGTTAACTCGGCAGTGCGCGGGTGTAATTCGCCGGTTTCCTTATGCACAAAGAAAGTAATCGGCACGCCCCAAGTACGTTGTCTCGACACACACCAGTCAGGGCGACCTTCCATCATGCTTTCTATGCGCGCCAAGCCCCAATCGGGAATCCAGGTAACGCGTTTGACTTCTTCAAGTGCCAGTTCACGCAAATGATTTTTATCCATAGAGATAAACCACTGCGGCGTTGCCCTGAAAATAATGGGGGTTTTATGGCGCCAGCAATGCGGATAACTATGCAAAATAGCATGGTGATGCAGTAACTTGCCGTTACCTTCCAATACTTCCAGGACATGCGCATTGGCATTAAAAACGTGTTCGCCTGCAAAGAACTCAGTCCCCGGCAAGAATACGCCATCGCCGCCGACCGGATTATCCACTGGCAAGCCGTATCTCATGCCGACCACGTAATCGTCCTGACCATGGCCTGGCGCCGTATGCACAGCACCAGTACCGGCTTCAGTTGTAACGTGATCACCTAGGATAATAGGCACCTGCCGATCATAGAATGGGTGCTGCAGCACCTGCTTTTCCAAGGCCGAACCTTTGCAATAAGCAATAACGTGATAATCATCGATACCATAGCGTAACAAAGCGTCTTTGAGCAAAGCTTCAGCAACGACCAAGCGCTCATTCGCAGTTTGCACGACGACATATTCCAGTTCTGGATTGAGGGCGACAGCTTGGTTGGCCGGCAAGGTCCACGGCGTGGTCGTCCAAATAACTACCGATAAAGGTCCATGACCTTCATGTTCCGGCGCATGATGGCAAGAGGCCATAAATGCTGCTTCGTCGATTACTTGAAAACGCACATCAATGGCTGGCGAATGCTTATCTTCATATTCAACTTCAGCTTCAGCCAATGCCGATCCGCAATCGGTACACCAATGCACCGGTTTGGCACCTTTGGTTAGATGTCCTTTTTGAGCAATTTTGCCCAACGAGCGGACGATGTCGGCTTCAAAGCCAAAGTCCATCGTTAAATACGGTTGTTGCCAATCACCAAGAATGCCTAGTCGAACAAATGCTTCTTTTTGCAGCAAGACTTGCTTACCTGCATATTCCCGGCAGGCTTTACGAAATACTGTGGGAGATACTTTAACGCCGGCTTTGCCAATCTTTTTTTCCACCTGTAACTCGATGGGCAGACCGTGACAATCCCAGCCTGGCACGTAAGGCGCATCAAACCCACTCAGCGTTTTAGACTTAATAATGATGTCTTTCAACACTTTATTAACCGCATGACCAATATGAATTTCACCATTGGCGTACGGCGGGCCATCATGCAAAATAAATTTTGGCCGCCCGGCAAAAGCCGTCCTGATTTTTTTATAAAGTTCGGCTTCCTGCCATTTTTTTAAGCGCTCAGGCTCTCGCTGGGCTAAATTCCCTTTCATAGGGAACGCGGTGTTGTGTAAATTAAGTGTTTTTTTATAATCCATTGTCATGACACAAACTCGGCAAAAATCTTTTTAGTTTCGGCCACATCTTTTACGATCTGAGCCTTAAGGTGTTCCAGCGACGGAAAGCGAATTTCGTCTCTGATTTTTTGTTTGAAATGGACTTGCACGTAGCGTCCGTAAATATCCTTATCAAAATCAAATAAATGTGTTTCCAATATCACTTTTGAACTGCCATTAACGGTGGGCCGGGTGCCCACATTGGCAATACCTTGAAATTCTTTATTGTCTATGCCGGTCATAGTGACCGCAAATACGCCATCAACAGGCGCATTTTTCCTGAACATTCTGATATTAGCTGTAGGGTAACCGATAGTGCGTCCGAGTTTATCGCCATGTACTACCCGCCCGCAAACAGAATAACATTGCCCTAATAATTGTTCGGCATGTGGCAAATCACCCGAACAAAGCGCGTCTCGAATTAACGTGCTGCTTACTCTCAACTCACCCAATTGAAAGGAACCTGTGTCTTCCACTGTAAATCCATACTCAAGGCCTTTGTCTTTAAGCAGGGCAAAATTGCCTCGCCGCGCTTTGCCAAAATGAAAATCATCGCCAATAACCAGATGCTTTATATGTAATTTTTTTATTAACACCTGATCGATAAACTGCTCGGCGTCAACATTGGCAAAATCACGATTGAATCGAACGACTAATAAATCGTCAACAGGAAGTTGGTTAAACTGAAGCACTTTTTCTCGCAATCGCATTAATCGCGAAGGCGCATTGTCTGCAAGAAAATATTCCAACGGTTGTGGTTCGAAAATCATCACAACAACTGGTAATCCTAACGCTTTGCCGCGCTCGGCTAATTTATCTATCACCACCCTGTGACCAAGGTGAACACCATCAAAATTGCCTATTGTTAATACACAACCGTTTTTGAATGGCTCTAATTGTGATAGACCTCTAATTAAACGCATGTACTTGATGAGTTATAAAAAGTTTATTCTACCATGCCCACTTTGGCTTGAATTCAAATCATCAGCCTCATAACAATGGATATTCAAAATTTAAGCGCATAAAAAAAGCCCGACGATTTCTCGCCGGGCTTTTTAATTGCTCCGAGGAGCAATGTAGAATTATTTCAGCTGTGATTTCTTGAACAGGTTGTCCAATTTGCTGTTAGTGTCTTGTGCGTACTGAGCAGCGCGGTTAGCAGCAGATTCAGCAGCAGCAGCTTTAGCAGATGCATCAGCAGCAGCACTTTGAGCATTAGCAGCATCAGCAGAAGCTTGAGCAACAGAAGTTTTCAAGCCATCAATTTGTGATTGCAGGTTTTCGATGTCTGAAGTGCTGGCACAACCAACAACCAAACTTGCAACTAAAGCGACCATCGATAATTTAATTACTTTTTTCATATTATTTTTCCTTACTAAGAGTTATTACAACAAAAAAATGAAACACCGATTGAATTTTGCACGTTTTTCAATGCACTTTCCAGTTTTATTTTATCCTTACTACCGTTCCAGTATCAACCCACTGGCTTAAATGATCGATCTGCGTGTTAGTTAAAGCAATGCAACCATGCGTCCAATCGAATGCTTTATGGACATCTAAATTACCGCGACCGAGGCCGTGAATCCCAATCTGGCCGCCCAATGGCGTGTTTTGAGGAGGTATTTGATGAGCATGATCGGCTGACACAATACGGCTATAGGTCTCTCTATCAATTAACCCCTCCCGCAATGCGTTTTCGGCATCGTTTGCAGATGGGTAAGTTAAACCAAAAAACTTACGAAATTTACTTTTATCACCAACCCAGCCAATACGGTATTCACCAAAGGGGGTAATATTATCGCCTCGTCTGTGTTTAAGGCCAGCGCCACCTCGGCCAATTGCTATTTCATCAATAACATCCAAGGTTTGCTCGCCCCTCTTGACTTCAATTTTTTTGCTATGGGTATCTATTAATAGCCACACATCTTGAGTCGCATAACTTAAACAAGAAAATAACCCCAAGCTGACCAATAAACAAACTCTTAACATAAACGCTCTACACTCAATAAAGATTTTGATGTACTTTAAGACCACGTAATTGACGCCAAGGACCCACTCATGCAAATTGAAACCATCACAACTAGCCCCTATAACGATCAAAATCCGGGAACATCAGGACTTAGAAAAAAAGTAAAAGTCTTTCAACAACCAAATTACCTGGAAAACTTTGTTCAAGCAATTTTCGACTCGCTACCAGACCGCATCGGCAAAACATTAGTATTAGGTGGAGACGGCCGCTATTTTAATCTTAGCGCCATTCAAACTATCATCAAGATAGCAGCTGCCAATGGCTTTAGCGGACTTATTATAGGCCAAGGCGGTTTACTGTCTACACCCGCCGCGTCTAACCTCATCCGTAAATACAATGCGTTTGGTGGCTTGATACTTTCTGCCAGTCATAACCCGGGCGGACCCGACGAAGATTTTGGCATTAAATACAACGCCGGCAATGGCGGCCCCGCCCCAGAAAAAGATACCGTGCAATTTTATCAGCGCAGCCAAATTATTGACCGTTATCACATTGCCGACATTGATGATGTTGATCTGGACAAAATTGGCGATCTGCAAATAGGTGATTTCAAAATCACTATTATCGACCCGGTTACGGATTATGCCGAATTGATGCAGTCGATTTTCGACTTCGACCTACTCAAACAAAGCATCAGTTCAGGCTACATTACCCTTCTTTTTGACGCCATGCACGCAATTACCGGGCCTTATGCCAAAAGGATCTTGGTAGACATACTTGGGGCGTCGCCTGAATCGGTGATCAATGCGCAGCCATTAGAAGATTTTGGCGGCCACCATCCTGACCCCAACCTAGCCCATGCACACGAACTGGCAGCTAAAATGTTTAGCCCCGACGCCCCAACCTTTGGCGCAGCATCTGATGGTGACGGTGACCGCAACATGATTACCGGCAGTCAGATTTTTGTAACGCCTAGCGACAGCCTAGCTATTATGGCCGCCAATGCCCACCTAATCCCCGCATACGCCAAAGGTTTAAATGGCGTCGCACGGTCCATGCCGACCAGTCAGGCTGTCGATCGCGTTGCTGCTCATTACAACATTCCCTGCTTTGAAACACCCACCGGTTGGAAATTTTTCGGCAATTTAATGGATGCCGACAAAATCACACTGTGCGGCGAAGAAAGTTTTGGCACAGGCTCGACTCACGTTAGAGAAAAAGACGGCTTATGGGCAATACTGTTCTGGCTCAACTTAATTGCCCGTAAGCGTCAACCGGTTGCCGATATTGTCCATGAACATTGGCAAAAATTCGGCCGGGACATTTACTGCAGACATGATTATGAAGCTCTAGATAACGACACCGCTACTGGCATTATTGGGCATCTGCGTGATCAATTACCTAGCTTGCCCGGCCAAACTTTCGGTGAATATATTGTTAAATATGCTGACGAATTCAGCTATCACGACTCTGTTGACGGCAGTATTAGCAAAAACCAAGGCATACGTATCGGTTTTGAAGACGGCTCGAGAATTGTTTTTCGACTATCTGGCACAGGCACAGTCGGCGCCACTTTAAGAATTTACTTAGAAAAGTTTGAACCCGATCCAGCTCAACACGATCAGGACGCTGGCATTGCCCTAGCAGAACTCATTGAGCTGGCCGAGCATTTCTGCCAAGTAAAACAACGTACCGGCCGCAACGAACCCAACGTTATCACTTGATAACAATAGCAGCGTCCATCAGCTTATGATGGACGCTTCCCTTTAGATTTCAATGTCATGTGCAATACCGTGCATGGTACAAATCAGCAATACACCCGCGGCAATTAAGGCGATTTGCTGCAGCGATGTTTTCATATCGGTTTTTTTGTGTAGTGACGGTATTAAATCGGCAACAGCAATATAGATAAAACTCGAGGCCGCCAGCGCCAAAAAATACGGCAAACTGTTGTGCAAATCTTCCAGGCTAAAATAAGCCAGCACACCACCCAACACCGTACCCAAGCTTGCCAGTATGTTGTAAAACAGCGCCTTACTTCTTGAATAACCACTTTGCAATAAAATCGCAAAATCGCCGACTTCTTGTGGAATTTCATGTGCAGCAACCGCCAGACTGGTAACAATCCCCAACTTAACATCGGTTAAAAACGCTGCAGCAATAAGCACTCCATCGACAAAATTATGCATGCTGTCGCCCAAAATAATCAGCGACCCAGCTGATTTCGCAGTGGCATGTGCGTGACTATGTCCATGACCGTCATGCTCATGTTCATCACCGTGGGCCTCACATTCACCAAAGTGACAGTGCCGCCAAATCAGTAATTTTTCCAGCACGAAAAAGCCCAGAATACCTGCCAAAACGGTGCCTGATAACGCTTGAAACTGTGCCGGCTCGACCGCTTCAAATGCCTCGGGAATCAACCCCCAAAAGGCAACGGCTAACAACGCACCTATCGCAAAACTAATACCATGCGGCAACACTGTGTTTCTATGTCGCTCTGGCAATAACAAAAAAACAGCGGCCGCCATGACGCTTAAAATACCGCCGATAGCAGTAAAGATGATGATCAGTACCAATAAATTCACTAAGTTATTCTCTCCATATCAGGGTCGCCATTCGCCCTGTCTGTTGATCGCGGCGGTATGAGTAAAAACGTTGCGCCTCGGTCATGGTACAAAAATCGCCGCCAAATACCTTATTTACTCCCAGCGAGGCCAATTCAATTCTGGCTAATTGATAAATATCGGCTAGCCATTTGCCATTATTTTGCTGGGTGAACGCATCATCGAATGCCCCAGCTTTTTGTACAAATGCTTCTCGAACTTCTGCGCCCACTTCAAAACAGTCAGCGCCAATAGCGGGGCCTAACCACACTAAATAATCGCCAGCTCCCATCGCAGCAAGCGTGTTACTGATAATTCCGTTTAATAACCCACGCCAACCGGCATGAATGGCACCGACACAGTCACCACCAACAGAACACACCAACACCGGCAAACAGTCCGCCGTCATTATCGTACACACCACTCCGCGCTCGCGCGTGTAACTGGCATCGGCTTGCTCAAGGGCAGTGAAGTTATCTGCTTGAATCACGCGATTGCTATGTATTTGCTCCATCCATACTGGCTCAGCAGGCAGCTCCAGCATATTTTTAATAATTTGCCGGTTTTGCTTTACCCGGCCGATGTCATCGCCGACATGTAATGCCGGATTTAGACTATCGTAAGGCGGCAAACTAACGCCACCGGTACGCAATGCAGTCGCCGCACGAACGCCCTCAGGCGCCGACCAATCAGGCGTAAGCCAATGTTTACTCTTGCTCATTGTCGGCTAATGCATCCAACAAACGCTGCATATCTTCCGGCATCGGCACTTCCCATTCCAGATATTCGTCGGTAACAGGATGCTGTAAACCTAGTTTTGCCGCGTGCAGGGCCTGCCGCTTAAAGCTACGCAATTCTTTTTCCAGACGTTCGCTACAACCCGCCGGCATTTGAAAGCGCCCGCCATAGACTTGGTCACCCAATAGCGGAAAACGAATATGCGCCATGTGAACCCTAATTTGGTGCGTACGCCCGGTTTCCAATTTGACCCGAATCAAGGTATGTCGGGTATAGCGTTGCACTACGCGGTAATGAGTCACCGATTCTCGGCCGGACTCCCTGACCACATAACGCAGCCGATCACTCTGATGCCGACCGATCGGCTCATCAACTGTACCACCGGCCGTCATGCGCCCACGGCTAATTGCCAGGTATTCACGCGTAATATCCCGAGCCTGCAACTGTTGCGTTAAGCTATTGTGAGCTTGCAACGTTTTTGCCACCATCAGTAATCCGCTGGTTTCCTTGTCGATACGATGCACGATACCGCCTCGGGGCAGTGTTTCCAACGAAGCGTCATGATTTAGCAAAGCGTTCAGCAACGTGCCATGCCAGTTACCTATGGCAGGATGCACCACTAGGCCCGCTGGCTTGTTTACGATCAGCAAACTTTCATCCTCAAAGACAATATCTAAAGGAATCTCTTCAGCTTCACACTCAATCACCACCTCTGCTTCAGCATCCATGGAAATATGCTCGCCCCCCTCAAGCTTATCCTTAGCTTTGAGCGCCACACCATTTACTTGTACCCGGCCCGCTTTGATCCAAATCTGTAACTTGCTGCGCGAATAATCCGCAAACAACTCCGCCAGCGCTTGATCCAAACGCATGCCGGCCATCTCATAAGGCACTTCGGCCATTAGTCTTGTCATAACAAGCTC
>JAUYMX010000550.1 GCA_030699345.1 Methylococcaceae bacterium | reverse complement strand
GTTAATGCCGCGCCGAAAAAATCGGCAAAAAAATCACAAAGCACCAAAGCTGTCAGTGATTTAGAAGCAGAAAATGCGCTGTTAAAAGCGCAATTAGAAGCTGTGCAACATGAACGTGATTCACTTAAGCAAGCTGGCGCGGCCGGTGCAGTGGCTCCGGCAGCTGGCGAGCCTTCACTTGCCGAGCCTACTGCAGCGCCGGAAGAAACCGTTGCGGCAAAAGAAGCTGCAGAAACCGATAATTTGGGTGAAGTGGTGGTTAAGGCGCGGCCTAAGTTGGCAAAATTACATGACGTAACCCAATCGGTATCGGTGGTAACGGGTAAGGAGCTTGATCGAGAATTAGCGTTAGATTTGGGGGCCATCACCCGACGCGCGTCCAACGTGCAATTTAACCAAAACAATACCCGTGGTGCATCGTTATCGATTCGTGGTGTAGGCAAGCGATCGTTTACTGAAACCCAAGATCCCAGTGTCGGCATAACCGTTGACGGCGTCAGTTATGGGTTGTCGCAGCTTGCCAACTTTAGTTTTTACGATGTTGATTCGGTAGAAGTGACCCGAGGCCCTAGAGGTACCGAGGGTGGCTTGAGTGCCAGTGCGGGTAAGGTGGTGGTTAATTCCAAAGCGCCCACGTTTACTCCGACTGCGGAATACTCTGCGACTTATGGCGAACGTGAGGCATTAATTCTCAAAGGTGCGATGGGTGGCGGTGTGATTGATGACCTGTTAGCTTGGCGAGGTTCTTTTATTGTCGATAAAGGTCGCGGCTTTTATGAAAATAACTACGATTCTAACTACAGCCTCTACAACAAAGACCGCTTGAGCTCACGGGTGCAGCTGTTATTGACACCAACCTCAAATGTAACCGCGAAACTAAGTGCTGATTTTGAACCCAGGCAGCCGCAAGTTCAAAACGGCCTGACTTTTTATCATGCACAGCCTGCTTTTTATCCAAATGCACCTACCATTCGGACTGATACCAATGGTAACCAAGCTGTATCCAAGCTCAATAATTTCTATAATGCTGATGGCACAATCAAGTATGGACCTCGTCCATCCTTTGTAGGTAGAGGGTTTACCTGGAATGATTATATCGGCGGAGAGCAGCGCAACTCGGTTTGGTTTAATGAAAACAAAGGCCAAACCGTATCCAATCAAGGCGCTTCGGTACAAGTTGATTGGGATGTTGCCGAGCATATCTTGAGCTCGAACACTGCGGTGCGTGAATACAGTTTTGATGCGCACAATGACGAAGGTACGCCGTTTGACATAAGTGTTGATGGCGGCGGCGGGGTTAATTACGCGCAATTCACCCAGGAATTTAAGATTAAAAATAAACCCGGTGGGTTTGTAGATTACCGAGCAGGGTTGTTTGGTATGAAGACTCACAATGATATTGATTCAAAGGCTGGGTGGGGATCAGATGCCGGTGCGTGGTTTGCCAATAATAATCAATACGACGCGTTATATAGAAATGCTGCGCCTGGTTTGAATAAAAGCGCTGGTGACAGGTTGTTAAGGGACTCTTTGGAAGAAGCGCGAAGAAAAGGCGTGACTGAGGTTAATACCTTATCGGGTTCCATTTTTGGTGAGACTGATTTGCATTTTACTGATGCCTTTACTGTAACCACTGGCGTAAGGGTTACCAAAGAGAATCGCAAGACTGAAGATAATATCAAAATCACCAGTAACGGCAGGGGGCAGGCTTTGAATCCGGTAAAAGTACGTGATGTGCAGCTGGGTGGCTTTAACTCCGTTACTTCTACCACCGCGGCGAATTATGGTGCTTTAACAGGCACTAACTCGGCTGCGCAATTGAATTTGGCTGATAGTGTCGCCAAGGAATATTTTGGTGCCGCTGTTACGGCAACACCAGGGGCTGCGTATAACTCTTTGACTCTTGATCAACAAAAAATGGTTGGTCATGCAAAGACTCTGCGGCAAACCCAATTTGGACAATTGTATCAACCAGTCTCAAGTGACTATGACGATATTCTGACTACGGCGCAATTCACGCCTAGTTATAAGATTAATGACAACATCAACACCTATATATCTTGGCAATATGGTGAAAAGTCAGGCTCGGCGCTGAACGTGAATGGGGTGTCTCGGAATGTGAAGCCGGAAATCACCAATGCTGCAGAAATAGGCTTTAAGACATTCTGGCTCGATAAATCGATAATCTTTAACATCGATGCGTTTGTAATGGATGTAAAAGATTATCAACAAACTGTTCAGGTTGTTGATCAGTATGCAACCGCTCTGCGTGACGATGGAACCACTGTTTATGTCGCTGCTCAAGGTAATGTCAATAAGGTGCGTGTGCATGGTGTGGAATTGGATAGTGTCTATAACATTATCCCTAACTTGTCTATGCGCTTGAGTGGTGCCTATAACATCGCCCAATATATCGACTATAAAAATGCAGGCAAGCCGGATGAGCTGAACTATTTGACAGCACCTTATGTTGATTTTAGCGGTGCAACTCTTCCGGGTGCCAACAAGTGGAGTTTTGTTGTTGGGGCTGAATATACCAGGCCGGTATTTGATAAATTTAACTTCCATACCAGTTTTAACACCAATTTCCAGAGTGGTTACAACAACTCTGATACCTTGTCGGTATATGGAAACACAGATTCGAGGAGTTTGACTGACTTTGCGATTGGTGTGGGTACCAAGAACAATATGTTGGATGTAAGTTTTATCGCCAAGAACTTGTTCAACAATAATGAGCACGAAGAGGGTTGGAACTCTTATTCTCCCAATCCATACCCCGCTTGGTTCGGTGTGCAGTTGAGCGGCAAAATTTAAGGAGCAGTAAGATCGCAAGGATGTGATGGCAGGGATGCAGTTTTAAGCGGGCTTGATGTTATACGACCCGCTTGTTGGAGAGTTTACCGGCTTTAAGGTGTGTGTTTGGGTGTGGCGTGCAAATGAGTGTTTAGCTCGTTTGGAGTTTTGCTGCACTTAATCACCAGAGCTGAGCTGGCTCATGGATGAAGAAAAAGCAATGCGTGTTTCAGCGTTGTCAAGTAAGCGGAAAAGGCTCAGGTTGCTCCTGAGCCTTTTTTTTGCCTGGCGATTTGTGGTCGCGGGCAAGGCCCGCTCCTACGCGTGAGGGTAGGATTGATGGTGCCGCCGCGAGCATCAACGGACATCGGCCCGCTCCTGTGCTTGAGGAATCTAGCGACAGCGGTTGGTGATGCTGCTTTAGCAGTCAATGTCGAAAACTATTAAATGTAGGAGCGGGCCTTGCCCGCGAGAGCAAAAGATATTTGTGAGCACGGGCAATTCCTGTTTCCTAGGGAAGTGCAGAACAAATCGATTTCGCTCATGGTTCGACATGCTCACCACGAACGAAATTAATAAGTTGCCGTTCATCCTCGACTTGTATGGATGCATTGTAACTATTCAGTCTTTTGATCAAGCCATCATGCGTAGTCTGGATAAGCGCTAGCGCATCCGGCAAATGCGGTGGATGCGCGTTGCTTATTCACCCTACACAATAAACGCATAGCCTCACTCAGATTAATGACTGAATAGTTACGATGCATTCTGCTTATCTAGCGACACCAGTTGATGATGGTCTGTTGCTGCTTCAACAGTCGGCTTTATAAATTAGATTAAAGCGTAAAAGTCCCTAGTTAAAAACAATTCAAATAAATATAAAAATAATTATAAAAAACAATGTGTTGCTAGTGTGAAAACTGGATTTCCATATCAAGACGGTTGGTTTTTAATTTTTGGCATGATAGCTGCTTTAGAGTTTATGGAAGTATCGTAACAACGCGCACTCCGCAACTTTTAATTAATACTGAAGAGATGAAACGATGAGAAAAAAATCAAAATTGGCAATGTTGCTGTTATT
>JAUYMX010000544.1 GCA_030699345.1 Methylococcaceae bacterium | reverse complement strand
TGGAGAACTGAATGACTGTTGCTGCGGACGAGTTTAAAAAGGCTATGCAATTGTGGGCGAGTGGCGTATGTGTGGTTACCACGCAATCTGATCGAATGGGTATTCAAGGGATGACTGTGACAGCGTTCACCAGCGTTTCAGTTGAACCGCCACAAATTTTAGTGTGCCTTAATGACTCTGCAGAAACCGGCGAAGGTATTCATGAAAGCCAATATTTCGCGGTTAATTTATTAACTGCTAATCAGCAGAATAGTTCCAACGAATTTGCTGGTGGCAGCAGTCAACAACAACGATTTGAAAATACAGCTTGGCAACCAGGCATTACCGGTGCCCCAGTCTTGAGTGATAGCTTAATGTCGCTAGAGTGCAAAGTAGTTGAAAGAATACGCGCTGGTACACACTGGATTGTTATTGGTGAAGTTCAGGCGAGCATTTTGGGCTCTGGAGAGCCGCTTTTATATTACCGCGGCGCTTATCGTCAACTTGCGGAAACTGATTGATAAAATCTTCATTTACAGCAACACCCGCCCACTGTTTATGTTGGAAAAGTCTGCATTACTTAAGGACATGGTTCTACTGGCTTTATAGTAAATTCCGGATCGATTTTTTGAATCTTTTGTAGACTTTCCAACATCGTCGCATGACCAATAACATTGACGTATTTTCTTACCGCCGGTTTATACCGTGGCTTGATCTCAACAAAAATACCTTTAATTTGCAGCTGGTCTTTTAAAACTAAAGCGCGTTCTCTGCTACTAAATACGCCTAAAGAAATTTCCCCCTGATCTTCCCCACCCCGTTGCAACAATAAATCTTTTATCCCATGATCTTTAAGCATTTTTAATACGGCTTCTGCTTGCTCCAGGCTTTTTTCAGCAGGGTAATAAACCATATAGGAACTTATTACGGGGACATCTCGATCAAATATTTTGATATTTGCTGATGTATCGTTTAAAAGGTTGCGCCAAGTTTTATACGTTTTTGCATCTAAAGGACCTGCCTCATAGCAAGTCACTTCAGCTGATGATTTTATTTCGTTGGGATTCTGCTTTTCTTGTTCGAGAATTACTTGCTGCTCAGCATTAGGTTCCGGCAACGTTGCTTGTTCAAGTGGAATGTCTTGATCAAGAGCTATACCGTTTGCATCGTCTAACGATTCTTTCTTAGCAAGATCCTCACTAAGCGGAAGATTTTTTTCAACCTCACTAAGCAACAACATAGACTCTTTATTGACAAGCGCCACCTCTGTAACGGGCTCAAAAGCACCCTGGTGGTACTCCCACATAAATAAGCCGACATTCGCAGTAATAACCAGAAAAAACAGTGCTTTCATTCAGCCCCTTCTTCTGCCACACGTAACAAACCGCGCAGCACTAAATCTTGATCGATTACTGACACAACATCAAGCTGACCCGCAATAGTAAGCGCGTCTCCACCGGTCAGTATCAAACGAATATTGTCAGGTTGTGCTGATAAAACATGTTCAATCAAACCGCAACAGGCGGCTAATGTTCCGTTATAAATTGCCGCCTCAGTATTACTAGCAGGTTCAAAGTCATGCTCAGTATTATCGAAACTCAATTGACACGTTCCTTCAGCCAAGGATTTTTTCATCAACGTTAAACCTGGCGCTATAAATCCACCTTGGTGATGTCCATCTGCAGCTAATAAGTCGATAGTTATTGCCGTGCCGCAATCAACTACACAGATAGCATTTTGATATTGTTTACGGGCTGCTATTAAACTTAACCAACGATCTACGCCCAGCTTTTCTGGCTGTAGATAAGAGTTAATTACTCCAAATGCATTAGCCTGTGAGATAACAGCAGTAACTTTAATCGCAGGCCAAAGCAGGGTTGCTATTTTTCTTACCTGTTCAAGTTGATCCCTTGCGCCAACGCAAGCAACAACCAGCCTGTCAGGCGCGGGTATTTGTCGCCATAGATCATTTAGGGTTGCTTGATTAACTTGTTGATTGATTAAAGGGGAACCTGAAATTATTTGCCTATCTTTGGCCCAACCCCACTTTAATCGGCTATTGCCAATATCAACCAATAAATTCATGACAAAGAATCATTGAAACTGACTTCACCGGATGCAAATGTTTGCACACTTCCATCGGGGCGTTTAATCAAAAGCATGCCATTATCGTCAATGCCTTGCACAATGCCATCAAAGGGTTGATTTGCGATATACAATGTAGCCGCTTTTTGTTTAAGGCAATCGTAGTCACGCCATTCATCAAGATAGGCTTTAATGCCTAATGTCTCAAACTCAGCAATAACTGGCATTAACTCATTTAACAACAAACCAGCCAATTCATTTCTTGCTAGATCATTGCGTCCGGTAATTTTATTTAAATCAGTCCAGGCCTGAGCAATGCCTTCCGCTTCAGATTCAGGTAAAAACATATTTAACCCCAAGCCAATTACGGCAACGCATGGCCCTCCTGCTTCCCCAGAAACTTCAACCAAAATACCGCCAAACTTCTTACCTTGGCTATAAATATCATTGGGCCACTTAAGACCCAACTCATCAATGCCGTAATTTTTCAATGCCCGGATAACTGCTACGCCAATAGCAAGGCTTAAACCGGAAATACCAGCAGGACCTTGTTGAAAACGCCAAAGTATTGAAAGGTAAATATTGCTGCCGAAAGGTGAAACCCATTGCCGTCCTCGCCTGCCTTTACCGGCGGTTTGATGTTCGGCTAAACAAATAGATCCTGAAGGCGCATGATTTTGAGCTCGCTCAGACAAATATCTGTTGGTCGAGTCAATTTGCTGATGAATTTCTAGTGATGAAATTAAACTTTTAGCCTGATTATTGAGTACCTGACCAAGCTTATGTGTCGCCAATAATTCAAGAGGTTTTTCCAGCCGGTAACCTTTACCGCTCACCGCCGAATA
>JAUYMX010000537.1 GCA_030699345.1 Methylococcaceae bacterium | reverse complement strand
GGAACAGAATCCATACGGTTCATTTGAATCCAGATCATGCCGAAACCCAACATAAAACCACTCAGGAGCGTACCAACCAGAACAAAATAACCGCATAATAAATTTACACTGAGGCGACAACTAGCTTGAAATTTTCCGGATACTCCACGGAATGGGTGAATAGGGCCGGGGCCAACTACATACAGGCTCTGATTAATAAATCAGTCCTCAGGATGCGACGGCCTCCCAATGAACGGGTAAAGCTTATTGGATGTTTCTTCCAATGGGTTCTTTAAATTTGATCATACAAGGATGTGCTGAGGTACGAACCGTATCGTTCGTGTTTCGCGATTGATGCGGTGATATAAATTCCGTAGTAGGTGTCGATGAATGACATGCGTCCGATTACGCTGCGCTAATCGGACCTACGCGGGCTGCTCGTGTTGGTTCACATAGAGCAATTGCCGCACCCATTGAAAGCGGTTTTCTTTGGGTTTGGATTGGCACTCATGCCGAATATGACAAGTTGCTTGCCTAACGCGGGCTATATTGCGGTTTTGTTTTTTCAGCTTTCCGGGCCTACGCGGGCTTAAACAAGTGCTAAGCATAGTTAAAAACAAGCTTGGCAAATTCAATGTTTTCATTGTGTCTCCAACTTGGTAACTGAATTCGTCTATTCCGTTAATAAGCTAAGAGCAAAATTTCGTAGGAGTGGGCCTTGCCCGCGATATATCTAATTCGCGGGCAAGGCCCGCTCCTACAAATCTCAACTTAAAAACCAAATCAACACAAAACCGAATCAGCAATTATTTTTTCAAATCCAATTTCGTAACCAAATTGTCCAATGTCGTTGGCTGGTTGGCGCTGTACAGCGAATACGCGCCAAACACCATTTGATGCGCCCGCCCCAGTTTTTCTTTGTTGAAATCAATCGCAAACTGTTGCTGCAATTGCTTGCCGTCCCAGTTATAGACTTTTAAAAACTGTTCGTTATCAGCGCCTTTTTTATCCCAGTTGGCCAGCAGGGATGAGGTGTAATAAAGACGTTTGCCATCCCAGCTGGATGACACCATGTTGACTTGGGATCCGATTTTTTGCTCGAACACTTGTTTCGGTTTAAACGGGTCGGTGATGTCGAAGGCGCGGGTTTTGCCATCCATAAAGGTATTGACCCACAGCGTGCCGTCGTCGCTGGAAATGGAAATATCCACCGGCAATGGGATGCTGGCCGGATCGCCAATATCGGCCACTTCTTTAGCCTGCCAAGCGCCGTCTTTATCTTCGTAAATCAGCCAGATTTTGGAGGTCAATGCGGTGCTGGTAAAGCAATAGTTGTGGTTAGGCCCCCAGGCACAACGAATTTCCAGCGGCGCGCCAGGTACATCAAAGACTTTTTTCGGTTGCTTGGTATGTAAATCCCACTGCACGACGGTGTTACCGAAGCGCTTCATGGCTTCAGGATCTTGCAGCATTTTGCCAAAGTCCATCATGTAGTTCGACCAGCCGGTAAACGATGAGGTCAGCATCAGGTTACGTCGGGGTAATACGCGCAAATCATAGCCGTAACCATCGGCATATTTACCGGTTTTGATGGCGCCTTGTAGGTTGTCATCGGTGGGCGTCCAATGCGTGGCGATGTATTCGCCATCGTTGGTGTATTCAACAACAGCGGTACGGCCGCCATGGTCTTTGTTGTTGGACAAGCCGGTAATAATCATGCGTCCAGGCAAGGCATAAGTGGTATGCGGCCCAACGACGCCGCCGCTTTTGGCGACAAAGTCAGTGATGGTTTTAACCAGTTTGGGCTTGGCCGGATCGGTATGCACATCAAAAATAAACAGCTTGTTGGTATCCAGCGCGCCAGCCCACAAATACTGACGATCATCGGTAAAACCGGAGTGATGGGCTTCATTACGACCACCGACAGACACGCTGTTAATGACTTTGCCGTACTTAGCCGATTTGGGATTAACATCGACAGTAACCAATTTGTCTTGCTCGTCGCCAAGCCCTTCCACGCCCAGAGTCCAGATATAAACAAAATCTTCCTGGCCGATAATTTTGGCCATGTACGGCGACATGCAAGTTTCATCCGCTTGCACCGGGGCTATCGCAAGCCCAGCCAATGCCACCATAGACGCCGCCACGGCAGCACTGATAAGCCTAGTTTTGTTGAGTTTAGTCTTCATATTTCTTCCTCTGTAGTTATGTCTCTTTTACGCTGGGTGTTGCCTAAACTGCTCAGCAACACGTCATCCAAAGACTTATTGTTGTTATCACTTGCCCTGCCAGTGCCGTTCCCTAACGCCGCAAAGCGTTACAACGCAAAACCGTCTTGCGTTTGCCATCACATAGCACACTTGCTGTGTTTGATGCTGTCGTTATCGTGCTGATAACGAAAAGTCGATTTATCATAACATCAAAATATGACCGGTCGTCTTTAATTAATACACTAAAAAACCTGAGATTTATTTTCGGGTTTTAAGCGCTGTCATTGTTTAATTGGCGGGGCAATTCTTAAGCCGTTCATGGTGAGCAAAGCCCCCCTTTCGGCGGTATGGCGTTACCAAGAAACAGACGCTGTTTGTGGCGATTTTTAATTTTATTGCCCGCTTGTAAATGGTTGATTTTATAAGCATAAAAAAGCCGTTTCTTGAGAGATTTAGGCAAGCTATAGGTGCGAATTCATTCGCACTATGCGGATAAATCCGCACCTACCCGATCCTGCCTAGTCGTCAAAAATAGGGAACCTCGAAAAACCCTGCACTTCGATAAACTCAGTACGAACGGTGTCTTAAAAATCAATGCGTTCTGTTCGTGGTGAGCAAAGTAAGCCCCTTTCGGCGGTATGGCGTTACCAAGAAACAGACGCTGTTTGAGACGATTTTTAATTTTATTGCCCGCTTGTAAGCAGTTGATTTTATAAGCATAAAAAAAGCTGTTTCTTGAGAGCTTGTCGAACCATGATCGGCTCTTGTGCCCTTTTTGGGTATAACCATTCACCCTTCGACAGGCTTCACCACAAGGGTGATCTAAGGAAAGGCGAACGGTTAAGTCTTGAATTAACGTCGTTGATCCAGCTGCCACTATTTGAATGATAAAAAATATGAGAATTTATTGGGATTGGCATTACCTCCTCAAGAGGCCACTAATGCTTGTTCCAGATCGTCCAAAATATCGTCGATATGCTCGATACCCATCGATAAGCGCACCATCTCTTGCGTGACGCCAGCCTTGATCAACTCTTCCGGCGATAATTGCCGGTGTGTGGTGGAAGCCGGGTGGCAAGCCAGCGATTTGGCATCGCCGATATTGACCAATCTGGTGAACAGTTTTAACGCATCCTGAAAATTCTCACCCGCCTTACGGCCGCCTTTTAAACCAAAGGTGAGAATACCGGACGCACGGCCATCCATGTATTTATCGACCAAGGGTTTATCTTCATGGTCATCAAGTCCAGCGTAATTAACCCAGGCCACTTCGCTATGACTTTGCAGATATTTCGCGACTTTGATGGTGTTGTCGCAGATTCTGTCCATACGCAACGCAAGGGTTTCAATACCTTGCAGGATCAAAAACGAGTTAAAGGGCGAAATGGCCGCGCCGGTATTGCGCAACGGCACCACGCGGGCCCGGCCAATGTAGGCGGCAGGCCCCAGGGCTTCGGTATACACCACGCCGTGGTAAGACACATCGGGTTCGTTTAGACGACGGAAGCGATCTTTATGTTCAGCCCAAGGAAACTTACCGCTATCGACAATGATGCCGCCGATGCTGTTGCCGTGGCCGCCCAGGTATTTGGTGAGTGAATGCACGACAATATCGGCACCGTGCTCGATCGGACGGCATAAATACGGTGAAGGCACGGTGTTATCGACAATCAGCGGTACGCCATGACGATGGGCAATTTCTGCCAACAGTTCAAAATCGGTAATATTGCCGAGCGGGTTGCCGACCGATTCGCAGAATATGGCTTTGGTTTTGTCGTCGATCAATGCCTCAAAGGCATCCGGGTCGCGGTAATCGGCAAAGCGCACATTGATGCCGTATTGCGGCAAGGTGTGGGCAAATAAATTATAAGTGCCGCCATATAAAGTGGCTGCGGAAACGATGTTATCGCCCGCTTCGGCGATAGTCATAATTGCGTAAGTAATCGCCGCCATTCCGGATGCCAGCGCCAGGCCTGCCATTCCGCCTTCCAACTCAGCGACGCGCTTTTCCAACACGTCGGTGGTCGGGTTCATGATGCGGGTGTAGATATTGCCTGCCACTTTCAGGTCAAACAAATCGGCGCCATGCTGGGTGTCGTCAAACGCGTAAGAGGTGGTTTGATAGATAGGAACAGCGACTGCTTTGGTGGTTGGATCCGGGCTGTAGCCGCCGTGTACGGCGATTGTTTCTAGTTTCATAGGTTCGCTCCAATTTTGTTGGCAAGGCGTTTTTCAATGCGGCTTGGTAGGATGTGCCGAGGAACGAGGCGCATCATTTGCGATAATTGATGCGCTTCACTGTGTTCAGCACATCCTACGCACCGTTCACACCAAGAAAATAATTGAACTTAACCTTCAGCAGTCGTCGGATCGATGATGGTTTTTACTTGAGAAATGCGGTTCGCTGGAAACCCGCCTTGTTCGGCATGGGCTTTAACGGTGGCTTCATCCGGGGCGATGTACACGCAATAGATTTTATCGTCGGTGACATAGCTTTCCAGCCATTGGATCTTTGGCCCCAAGTTGCTTAATACGCCGCAAGATTTTTGCGAGATACCTTGTAAATCCTGCACAGTTAATGCGCCAGCACCAGGGATGTCACGTTCAATAATGTATTTAGGCATTGCTTTACTCCTGTTGATTAAAAATAAATAACGGTCGTCTTTGTAAAGCACAATAAAAAATTATGCTTTAAAAAAATCCCCCAATAAATCATCACGGCATTGCTTAAGCGGCTGTGACGATTTATCAATCTTCATCCGCAACAACGCGCCCTGCCAGGTGTTAACCAATAAATCAGCCATGGCTTGCGCGGGTTTGTCGGTTCTTACCGTGCCTTGTTGCTGGGCTTTTTCCAGGCCCTGTTGTAACAAATCCCGATAACGGTCAACCGCCGTTTGCAGGGATTGTTGGCAGACGTCGCTGGTATCGCCAATTTCGCCCATCAAATTACCCAGCAGGCAACCGCCTTTGAAATCGGCCTTTTCCAATTCGCCGATTAACTCATTAAAATAATTTTGTAGGGCGTGCAGCGCATCGTCTTCGGACTTTTGTAAATGCCCTGCCAACAGCACAATAAACGGCTCGATATAATGTTGAATAACTTCGGCGCCAAAATTTTCTTTGCTGCCAAAGTAATTGTAAAAAGAACCCTTGGGGATTTTTACCGCATCCAGAATTTCTTTAAGTCCGGTGCCGTGATAGCCTTGTTCGGTAAGCAACGCTACACCTTGGCTTAACAGCTTCTCACGATTAATAAGTTTATTTGCTTCTCTAGTCATGGCTGAATAATACGACCGGTTGTCTTAAAATGTCAATGCGGTACTTTGTCGCAGCACTGTCTAACATCTCTTGTGCTGGCCAATGGTTATGGCAGCTAGCAAAATGCTTAAACTAATAAGGAGGATTATTGCCGATTCGGGCCAGCTTGGTTTGGTATCATAACCGGCAACAGCCAACCTTCAGGAAACCCCATGCGCCAACAACCCAAGACCAAATCACCCGCTAGCGACTTAACCATGCATTGGCTTGTGGTCGGCTTTACGTCCTTGTTACTTGCAGGTTATGTTGTGTTTTGCCATACCCCTCAAGGGGTCGCATTACAACAACCGCTCGCCGATCACGACCGGATTTTGTTACGCACAATTTTATACGTCGCGGCCATTGTCACCATGCCGATAACTAATTTAATCCGTCATATTCAATTGCGCTTAAATCAAACCATGCCCGGCAATAAATCAGCCAAAAGTCGCTATTTACTGACGGTTATTGTTTCCATGACGCTCATTGAAAGCATTGGTTTATACGGTTTGATCATGTTTTTATTGGGCGACGGCTACAACACACTGCATATATTTATCATCGTTTCGGCGCTGGGCATGTATTTATATCGGCCCAAGGTCAGCGAATACGAAAGCATTGTTGAGGCACTGGCTGAGCGATCTAAAACAGCTTGATTGGTAGGGTACGCACCGCGTACCTTTTGGGCGTTTAATTACCGGAAACTCTAAAAAATGGTACGCAATGCGTACCCTACGGCTGGCGCCCACATCTTTCACTTGCTTAACTTGATTCAAGGCGGTATTTACGAAACGGCCTTAGCACTCCGCCATTTGCACATATTGCTTTGGCTTTCTAGCCCCTGGACAATCGATACTGAAGCGTTCGACTTGCTCGCCCAACTTTAACGCGGTCAGTTGCCCGCCCCACAAGCAACCGGTGTCGATGCTGTAACAATTGGGGCCTTCGTAATATCCCAACGCTGACCAATGCCCGAAAACGATACGCATATCGACGCTTTTACGGCCGGGGACATCAAACCAAGGTAATAGTTTTTTCGGTTGTGAGCCTAATGGACCGCTATGCACATAATCCAGCCGCCCTTCGGCATCGCAAAAACGCATGCGTGTAAAGCAGTTGATGATAAAGCGTAACCTGCCAATGCCTTTTAAGCTGGACGACCACTGGTTGGGTTTGTTGCCGTACATTTGCTGTAAAAAGTTTTGGTAATCAGGGCCTTGCAATGCCTGTTCTGCCAATGCGGCCATTTTTTGGGTTTTTTTAAAGTCCCATTGCGGCGGCAAACCGGCGTGTAACAAGCAAAACTGGTCGTTGTAATGAAACAGCGGACGATGTCTTAGCCAGTCAATTAATTCATCACGATCAGGAGCTTCAAGCACCGGCAGCAAGGCATCTTTTTTATTGGAGATTTTGCTGGCACAAGAAGCCGCCAGTAAATGCATGTCATGGTTGCCCAACACCGTCACCGCCGCATCACCCAAAGATTTTACAAATCTTAAAGTTTCTAAAGACTTGGGGCCGCGGTTGACTAAATCACCGGCAAACCAAAGCTGATCGGATTTTTCATCAAAAGCAATCGCTTCTAGCAGCCGCAATAAATCGTCAAAGCAACCTTGAATGTCGCCTATCGCATAAATGGACATTGCTAGTGAAGGGTTCTGGGGATAGACAGCGTGAATCGAGGAATGCTGGTATCGAAATCATCACCATCATCGGAACGCATGGTGTAACTGCCTTGCATGGTACCGACCGGGGTTTGAATGACCGCGCCACTGGTGTAACGGAAGCTTTCACCGGGCTTAAGATAGGGGTGTTCGCCAACCACACCATCACCTCGCACTTCCTGGATTTTGCCGTTGGCATCGGTAATCAACCAGTGCCGAGTCAGCAATTTAGCGGGCAGCTCACCGGTATTAGTGATAGTAATCGTATAAGCAAACACATACCTATCCTCATCGGGAGCGGATTGCTCCGGAATAAATTGCGGTGTTGCTTCAACTAAAATTTTATTTTTCTCGTTCATTATCGGATGATATGGCTTAATTTAAGGTTATTTCAGCCTAACTCACCCCCAAACGCAAGCAGCTATTCGGTATGAAGCACTTAAACTGGTTTTTGATTTTATTAGCACTGTCGCAAGTCGCGCATTCGGAAGACGGCAAAGACTTATTTGCCGCGGCCATAGGCGGCAAATTGGACAGAACCGAAGCCTTGTTGGCACAAGGTATTGATGTCAACAGCAAAACCGGCAGCGGGCGCACCGCGTTAATGGCCGCCAGTTTTAACGGTAACAGTCGCATCGTTAAAGCCTTACTGGCGTACGGAGCCGACGTTAACCTTGCTGATAGCGCTGGCACCACCGCGCTGATGGATGCACTGGTATTCGGCAATGAAGAAATCGTCAATCTGTTGATTGCCGCAGGTGCGGACGTTAATGCCGTAGATAACCAAAAAGTCACCGTGCTGGCTAGAGCAAAAAAATCGCCGCACGAAAATATTGTTAAATTACTGGAAAAAGCCGGGGCGAAAGCGGAAGCACAAGTGCCGATTGAAGAAGCCGCACCGCCTAAAGAAGGCGCCGAAGCTAAGCCGGGCGATAAACCGGCAGATCCGGCAGCAGCCAAACCGGCTGAGAAAAAATAAGTTACGATCATGGTTCGACAGGCTCTCCACGAACGGGACTTAAGTGATACCAACCGTTCGTGCTGAGCCTGTCGAAGCACTATCCCAAATCTCAACACCTTAGGAAAACACCTTGCACATTCACATCTTAGGTATTTGCGGCACTTTCATGGGCGGCCTCGCCGTCATCGCCAGACAACTCGGCTATCAGGTCAGCGGCTCCGACCAAAACGTCTACCCGCCGATGAGCACCCAATTGCAGGAACAAGGCATCCAGTTAATGGAAGGCTATCGCGCTGAAAATCTCGATTGCAACCCGGACTTGGTGGTTATCGGCAATGCCATGTCACGCGGCAATCCGGAAGTCGAAGCCGTGCTTAATAAAGGCCTTAATTATGTCTCCGGCCCGCAATGGCTGGCTGAACATGTGCTGCAAAACAAATGGGTTTTGGGCGTTGCCGGTACTCACGGTAAAACTACCACCACCAGCATGTTGAGCTGGATATTGGAACATCAGGGCTTTAACCCCGGCTTTTTAATCGGCGGCATTCCGTTAAATTTTGGTATTTCCGCGCGGCTGGGCGAATCGGATTTTTTTGTGATTGAAGCCGATGAATACGATTCCGCGTTTTTCGATAAACGCTCCAAATTCGTCCATTACCGGCCGCGCACCGCGATATTGAACAACCTGGAATTCGACCACGCCGACATCTTTCCCGACCTGGACGCCATCAAAAAGCAATTTCATCATCTGGTCAGAACCGTGCCCGGACAAGGCCTGATTATTGCCCCCGAAAGCGATGCCAATATTAATGATGTGCTGGTGATGGGCTGCTGGACGCCGGTACAAAAGACTTCTATTAATGGTCAGGCTGAATGGAATGCCGAGCTGATCAACGCTGACGGCAGCCAGTTTAAAGTGTTGTTTAACAATGAAAACCAAGGCGTCGTCGATTGGTCATTAACTGGCGACCACAATGTTTACAATGCCCTGTCCGCCATCGTCGCCGCGAAGCATGTCGGCATATTGCCCGCTGATGCCATTAAGGCCTTGGCCGCCTTCAGAAATGTCAAGCGACGCATGGAAGTCATCGCCAACATTGGCGGCGTCACCATCTACGACGATTTCGCCCATCACCCCACCGCCATTGCCACCACCTTGGACGGCCTGCGCAAACAAGTCGGCACCGAGCGCATCATCGCCATCGTCGAACCGCGCTCAAACACCATGCGCATGGGCGTCCACACCGAAACACTGGCCCACTCGCTAGCAGCAGCCGACCTAGCCATCATCTACCAGCCGGAACATTTGGATTGGGATTTATCTGCACTGACTGGTTACGCCGATAACATCAAAATCAGCCAAACCTTGGATGAAATAATCGCCACACTCAAACTTGAAGCGCCAGCGGGCGGGCATTTTGTGCTGATGAGTAATGGCAGTTTTGGGGGGATTTATAAGAGGCTGTTGGGGGCACTTGGGTAGGTTGGGTAGAGCAACGCGAAACCCAAGATGGGGGGTTCCGATACGTTGGGTTTCGGCTACCGCCTCTACCCAACCTACGGCACTCAGATGATTATTGGACAACCAATGTTGTATATATTACGTTAGACTAAAAAAATAGGGGATTTTGGTAATGTCTATATCAGACTTATACAGGAAGAGTCGGATATCCTCGAGATTGCTTGAGGAAGAACTTTATGCGGAAACTCTCCGTGAATTGGAGCAAGGAATACGAAGAGACGGTTTGTGGGCTAAAGCATTTGTTAAGAGCGGTGCTAATGAAGAAAAGGCAAAAGCTCTTTATATTGAGTTTCGTGTTCAAGCCTTGAGGGACAAACTGGCTTTATACAAAATTCAACTGCAAGAAGAGCAAGAAAAGGCAAACCCAAAACACAATGCGAGGAAGGCAAAGGATCGAGCAACCGTATCAGAAGAAATGCGGGTGAGAGAGGAAAGAATAAAAGTCAGCCTACGAAAGAAATTTGGGAAAGAGCCAACAGAAGTTGAAATTGATAAAGCGAAGTGGGATGGAATGTGTTTATAGTCGCGGGTGGGCAGCGCTTTTCTGGAGGGTGGAGGGTGAAAATAAATGAGGGTGTAACCACTTATTTTCAAAGTTGAGTAGGGTACGCACCGCGTACCATTTTTCATATCCCAATAAGACTTTCAAAAGGTACGCGGTGCTTACCCTACGGTTTAATACAACAACATCTCCACCGCCGCGCATTCCTCGGCAGTCAATTCAAACTCGAATATCGCCAAATCTTCCCGCATGTGTGCCGCAGAGCTGGTGCCGGTTAACGGAATGATGCCGGTTTGGGTTAAATACCGGTAAAACACTTGGGCGGCGCTACGCTGGTATTTTTTGGTTAGGTTTTTCAGGGTGGCATGCGCTAACACGTTGGGATTGGCGGTCGGCGTCCAGAAGCTTTGATAGATTATTTGCTGTTGTCGGCAAAATTCACGGATGCTGCGATCGTAATTTGTATCGGCATAAAAACGGTTTTGGAGTACAGCCGGTTTGACTTCCGCGGTTCGATACAACTCTTCAAGCTGGGTTAAATCGTAGCAGTTGCTGATACCCAGCTGCTTGGCACCACCGCTGTGAAAAATCCGCTCCATCGCTTGCCAGACTTGCTGCATTTGTTGCTGATTTGCCAACGGCGAGTGCAGTACCAGACAATCCAGATAGGACGTTTGCAGATTTTTTAGAGAGGCTTGAAACGATTGCGCGACTTGTTCGCTAAGGGCGGCGTTGGCATCGTAAGGCAAGCGTTGTGGATCTTGGCCATTCAATGGCGTGAACTTGGTTTGCAGGTAAAGCTCGCTTCGCTTTAGTCCCCCCTTTAAACAAGCGGCGACGCCCTCGCCGACACCGGCTTCGTTATAGTGCTTGGGCTGGCAAGCAGTGTCGATACCGCGAAAGCCCGTTTCGATCGCTTGCTCCACCAACGCCGCTGTGCGTTCTTGCTTCCAGGCTGTGCCGTAAATTATCCTGGGCATGCGCACGTCATAGGCGGAAGTCAAAAAATGATCTTGTTTCATGTTTTTTCCAGGAAAGAATTGAGCTTGGATTATCCTCGCATACTAATTGCCTACGGGCGAGAATTGTGTGACTCTGCATCAACGTCAAGCTGTTATTACGATGCTAAGTTATGAATAATACAATTACCAGTGTAACTATTCAGCGTAACTCTCAAAAATAAAGCTTGACAAGGTTTTGCATGGAAAATCGTTTTCAAAGTGGTTTTACCCAAAGGGCCCTTCATTGGCCTCATAGGCGTGAACGCTTTGCCGACACAGCCAGGCAAACTCT
>JAUYMX010000533.1 GCA_030699345.1 Methylococcaceae bacterium | reverse complement strand
AGCGACACACTTGGAGTCATTATTATGCACATCATCCTGTTAGGAAGCCCCGGTTCTGGCAAGGGTACTCAAGCCCAATTTATCACCGAAAAATACGCTATCCCACAAATTTCAACGGGCGATATGCTGCGTGCTGCAGTACGTGCGGGAACGCCGTTGGGTATTGAGGCAAAAAAAGTTATGGACGCGGGTGGCTTGGTGTCTGATGAAATTATCCTGGGGTTAATTAAGGAGCGCATCGCTCAAGTTGATTGTGCCAACGGCTTTTTACTTGATGGCTTTCCACGCACAATTGTTCAGGCGCAAGGCTTAGATACTATGGGTGTGGCGATTGATACTGTGATTGAAATTGTCGTCAACGATGAAGACATTGTTAAGCGTATGGCCGGCAGGCGCGTTCACCTGGCATCTGGTAAAACTTACCACGTCGATTTTAATCCACCTAAAGTGGCTGGAATTGATGATGTTACCGGTGAGCCATTGGTGCAGCGTGATGATGATAAAGAAGAAACCGTGCGTAAACGACTCAATGTCTATCACGAGCAAACTAAGCCGTTAGTGGCTTTTTATTCTGATCCAGCACGGCAGGTTAAATTTGCGTCGATTACCGGTGTTGGTTCGGTCGATGAAATCACTGCGAAAATTTTTTCTATTTTGGACAACAACTCTCAATCCGCCGCATAAACGGCATAACCCTACAAAAGAGCGCTATGTCAGGTAAAACCTTATATGACAAATTATGGGATGACCACGTTGTTTATACCGAAGACGATGGTTCCGCACTTATTTATATAGATCGGCATTTGGTGCATGAAGTGACCTCGCCGCAGGCATTTGAAGGCTTGCGACTAGCAGGTAGAAAACCGTGGCGGGCTGCGCGTAATCTGGCGGTGGCGGATCATAATGTACCGACGACTGACCGGGATAAAGGCATTGCCGATCCGGTTTCACGCTTGCAAGTTGAAACCCTCGATCAAAATTGCGCAGAATTCGGTATTACCGAATTTGATATGAATGATGACCGCCAAGGTATCGTGCATGTCATCGGACCTGAGCAAGGTGCAACCTTGCCTGGGATGACTGTGGTCTGTGGTGATTCCCACACATCAACCCATGGCGCATCCGGTGCGTTGGCATTCGGGATCGGTACTTCTGAAGTTGAACATGTATTGGCAACGCAATGTCTGATTCAGAAAAAAGCCAAAAATCTGTTAATCAAAGTTAACGGCAAAACCGGTCCTGGCGTTACCGCCAAAGACATCGTGCTGGCAATTATCGGCAAGATCGGCACGGCCGGTGGTAACGGTTATACGATTGAATTTGCCGGTTCTGCAATTCGCGAGTTGTCCATGGAAGGCCGCATGACAGTCTGTAACATGGCCATCGAAGCCGGTGCGCGCGCCGGGTTGGTGGCGGTAGACGATGTCACGATTGATTATTATCGTGATCGTCCTTATTCGCCTAAAGGCAATGACTGGTTTATGGCGGAGCGTTACTGGCAATTACTGCATTCGGATGACGATGCCGTGTTTGATAAAGTTATTGAGCTTGATGCTGGCGGCATCAAGCCACAAGTGACTTGGGGCACGTCGCCGGAATTGGTGGTAGCGGTTGATCAAAATGTACCTGACCCTGCGCAAGAACCTGATGCAGTAAAGCGGCAAAGCATGATTCGCGCACTGGAATATATGGATCTTAAAGCCGGGCAGGCGATTACTGACATTGCGGTGGATAAGATTTTTATCGGCTCCTGCACCAATTCCAGAATTGAAGATTTACGTGCCGCCGCTGTGGTCGCCAAAGGTAAAAAATTGGCTGATAACATCAAATTGGCTTTAGTGGTGCCGGGTTCCGGTTTGGTTAAACGTCAGGCGGAAGCCGAAGGCCTGGATAAGATTTTTATCGAGGCGGGTTTTGAATGGCGCGATCCTGGTTGTTCGATGTGTTTGGCGATGAATGCCGATCGCTTGGAAGAAGGCGAGCGTTGCGCGTCGACGTCCAATCGTAATTTTGAAGGCCGCCAAGGTTATGGTGGTCGCACCCATTTAGTCAGCCCTGCGATGGCCGCAGCGGCTGGTATTGCCGGTCATTTTGTTGATGTGAGTTCGTGGGAGGTGCAACAGTGAGAGCGTTTAATCAAGTTACCGCGCTGGTCGCGCCGTTGGATCGCGCCAATGTCGATACCGATGCCATCATTCCTAAACAATTTTTAAAATCTATACGTCGCGCCGGTTTTGGTCCTTATTTGTTTGATGAATGGCGTTATTTGGATCACGGCGAACCGGACATGGATTGTACACATCGCCCAGTTAATAAAGACTTTGTACTGAATAAGCCGGAATATAAAGGCGCAGAAATCTTATTGACCAGAGAAAATTTCGGTTGTGGCTCCTCGCGCGAACATGCGCCATGGGCTCTGGAAGATTTTGGTTTTCGGGCGATTATCGCACCTAGCTTTGCTGATATTTTTTATAACAATTGCTTTAAAAACGGCTTGTTACCGATAGCATTACCTGCCGAACAGGTTGATGAGTTATTTAAAGAATTAATTACAGGCTATCAGCTGACTATTGATTTGGATCAACAGCAAATTACCACACCCAGCGGCAAAAAAATTACCTTTGCGATAGATGAAGAGCGTAAATATCGTTTGTTTAACGGCTTAGACGATATTGCGTTATCACTGCAACATGCTGAACAAATCAAAGCTTACGAAGTTGAGCGTGCTAAAAGAGCGCCTTGGCTATTTGCCGAATAAACAATTACACATAGAACAACAGGTTTTACATGACAAAAAAAATTGCAGTATTGCCGGGTGACGGCATCGGGCCTGAAATTGTTGCCGAAGCGATCAAGGTGCTGGAAGTCTTGAATACGGAAGTAAATTTGGGATTGGAATTTGAATACGGTTTGATCGGCGGCGCAGCCTATGATGTGCATGGCTCACCGTTTCCGCAACAAACGTTGGATCTAGCCAAGCAGTCCGATGCGATCCTATTAGGCGCAGTCGGCGGCTATAAATGGGAATCGCTGGATATTTCAGTGCGTCCTGAAAAAGGCTTGTTGGGTATACGTTCTGAGTTGGAATTGTTTGCTAATTTGCGTCCAGCCATTTTGTATCCGCAATTGGCTGGCGCGTCATCATTAAAACCTGAAATCGTTTCCGGTCTGGACATTATGATCGTGCGTGAGTTGACCGGCGGCATTTACTTCGGTCAGCCGCGCGGTATCAGGGTATTGGAAAACGGCGAACGCCAAGGCTTTAATACACTGATTTATAAAGAGTCTGAAATTAGTCGCATTGCTCATTCTGCATTCCAAACGGCGCAAAAAAGACAAGGCCGTTTGTGCTCGGTCGATAAAGCCAATGTGTTGGAATGCACAGAATTATGGCGCGAAGTCGTCACTGAAGTCGGTAAGCAATACCCTGATGTGGCTTTAAGTCACATGTATGTTGATAACGCGGCAATGCAGCTGGTGCGTGCCCCCAAACAGTTTGATGTGATCGTCACCACCAATATGTTTGGCGATATTTTGTCGGATTGTGCCGCAATGCTGACTGGATCCATCGGCATGTTGCCTTCTGCGTCGTTAAATGCTGAAGGTAAAGGTATGTACGAACCTATTCATGGTTCGGCACCGGATATTGCCGGTAAAGGCATTGCTAATCCGTTGGCAACCATCTTGTCGGCAGCAATGATGCTGCGATACACCTTTAATGAAGGTGCGGCTGCGGATCGTATCGAACAAGCAGTCAATGATGCATTAGATGCTAATGTGCGTACTGCGGATATTTATTCTGACGGTATGCAAAAAGTCAGCACCGCGCAAATGGGCGATGCAGTTGTTTCAGCTTTAACAAAAGGTGCTTAAATCATGACCAAACTTTATAACGTCGCCGTTGTTGGTGCGACCGGTGCAGTCGGCGAAGCCATGCTGTCTATTTTGGAAGAGCGCAATTTCCCTGTGGGTGAAGTTTATGCGTTAGCCAGCAGTAGTTCAGTCGGTAAACGTATTCCATTTAAAGGTGGCTCATTAAAGGTTGAAGATCTAGCGACTTTTGATTTTTCTAAAGCGCAAATTGGCTTGTTCTCGCCTGGCGCTTCGGTGTCAGAAATTTATGCGCCTATCGCTGCAGCAGCAGGTTGTATAGTCATTGATAACACCTCGCAGTTTCGTTACGACGACGATATTCCGTTGGTGGTTCCAGAAGTTAATCCAGAGAAAATTGCCGATTATAAAAATCGCGGCATTATCGCCAATCCCAATTGTTCAACCATACAAATGTTGGTGGCGCTAAAACCGATTTATGATGCGGTAGGTATCGATCGGATTAACGTTTGTACTTACCAAGCGGTGTCCGGTACCGGTAAAGAAGCAATATTGGAATTAGCCAACCAAACCAGTGAATTGCTAAATGCAAAGCCCATTACCGCAAGCGTTTATCCTAAGCAAATTGCGTTTAATGTCTTGCCGCAAATCGATGTCTTCATGGACAACGGCTACACCAAAGAAGAAATGAAAATGGTTTGGGAAACTCAGAAAATTCTCGGTGATGACACTGTCAAAGTGAATGCCACAGCTGTCCGCGTACCGGTATTTTTTGGTCACTCTGAAGCCGTGCATATCGAAACGCGACAAAAAATTGATGTTGAAACTGTGCGGGCATTACTCGAAAAAGCGCCCGGCGTCACAGTAATGGATGAGCGCGAAAATGGTGGTTACCCAACAGCGGTGACTGAGTCTTCAGGCCATGATGATGTGTTTGTCGGCCGTATCCGCGAAGATATATCGCATCCGCTAGGCATAGATTTATGGGTGGTTGGCGATAATGTGCGCAAAGGTGCCGCACTAAACAGCGTTCAAATAGCTGAGGAGCTGGTAAAAAATTACATCTGAACTAAGCTTCACGACATTACTTGACTGTTAGCGGTGTAAGACTGTGGTGATTTTTGTGAAGGAGAGCAACGTGCGCAATTTAACTAAAACTTTAGCGGTGGTATCAATTTTGGCACCTGCTAGTGCCTATCCACTAGGGATAGGCGATATTAAATTGCACTCGGCGCTCAATCAAAACCTGAATGCCGAAATTGCTTTGCAGCTTTCCGGCGAGAATATTGATGATATTAAAGTCAAACTAGCCCCGCCTGAAAAATTCGACGAAGCCGGTGTTGCGTGGAATTATTTTTTATCGAAAATCAAATTTTCAACAATTACCCAGGCCAATGGCTCTGTAGTCATTA
>JAUYMX010000526.1 GCA_030699345.1 Methylococcaceae bacterium | reverse complement strand
GTAACTATTCAGTCATTAATCTGAGTGAGGCTATGCGTTTATTGTGTAGGGTGGATAAGCAACGCGCATCCACCGCATTTGCCGGATGCGCTAGCGCTTATCCAGCCTACGCATGACGGCTCGATCAAAAGACTGAATAATTACCAATGTTATATCAATAATTGAACAGCCGATTTACGCGCTCTTGTCGCGGCCCAGCCGAATAATGCCGATCCGAATAACCAAACGGCTGCCGGTAAAGGTACGGCTACCGGCGTCAACAAAAATGCATGAAAACGACCGGAAGGCGTTAAACCACTACCGACGATATAGCCGCTATTGTTAATATCCGTCGCGCCTAGTAAAAGCCAGCCGGAATTTAAGGCAATGACGGTATTCAGGTCGGTCATCTCGCCATTGATGGTTGCGAAAGCCCGTTCGTTTCCGGATGCGTTACCAAAACGGCCAACGACTTGCCCGGCATTGTTGATGCCTGAAGCGCTACTCCACACCCCCAAATTGCCCACCGCCCTTAAACCAGTATCCGAGGAAATAAACGCCTGATACGAGCCATCGGCACGCGCCGCATGACCAGCGACGACTCCCGAATCATTAATGGCGTTGCCTCGGCTAAGACTCCCGCCAAAGGTTCCCAAGTCACGCATCTGACCGTTTTCTGTAACAAAGGCATGAGTGCCATCAATAATGGTCCCAGATGCCGTAATTATCCGCGTACCTGAATCGCCCGTGACTTGCCCAAGGTTGTTAATGGCATAACCAACACTGCTATACCCCCTCGGCAATGCTCCCAGGTCTTGAACCGACTGACTGTTGGTAATGAAGGCATGATCATTACCGGATATAGTGCGGGCGGCTCCGGTCACCAAGCCACTATCATTGATGCCGGCTGCATAAATAGACGATCCGCCCAAACTGTTATTTATCGGGGTGATCGAACCGTTAGTGTAAATCAACGCAGCTTGCCCTGAATTGCCTGCAATTTGGCCGCCGGCATTAATACCCGTTGCAGAAAAATTAGGAGACAGATAGTTAAGCGTACCGTTATGGGCAATAAATGCTCCAAACCCCGCCGCATGATCCGCATTACCGGCCACCTGTCCGGCATCATTAATACCGACTGCCTGACTCACGCCAAATTCAAGATTGGGTGTCAAATCGGTAACCGAATACAGTACAGCGGCATCGGCCGAACACACCGGCACCACTAGCAATATGCCAAGCAATTGTTTTTTAAATTTTTTCATCATTATTCAAGCTCACTTATAAATTAATGGCTAAGCAATCGGTTAAACCCCGGTTCGCCGGGTTTGGGTAAATGGCATCGAACACGACGGGACCGATGACGCTGATCGATCCTTCTATGCAGCAGTTATATTGTTTGCCGTTATAGGTTTTTATTTAATCGCTTTATGCAAAACCGCGACCGAGGCACAACCTGAAAATTGATATGTAACCTCGAAGGCGCCAGATGATTAGCCGATCTTGCGTTGACGTACCCGGAGCATCAGCCCCGCTAAGCCGCTACCGAACAACCAGACTGCACCCGGTAGTGGCACCGCCGCCACATCGCCGTCGCGTACCACCAAGGAATATAAGAGAAAGCTTTTATTTCCATAATCTTGCAAGCCGTTAGTCAGCTTGAAGCGCCAAGCGTCGTCAGTGGAATTGGCATGGCTGTCGGCAAGCCAGTAGAAACTGTCCTGGAAATTGGCAAACAGGCTTTCGTCGTTTGGGTTATTCGGATCATCGAAAAGGCCGTAATCGGATTGCGCCTGTCCATTCGAATCGACGAACGCTTTATTGCCAAGACTGACATAAAAAAGGTGGGCGATTTCCGAGCTTTGCGTGTCCACGTTATAACCGCAATCGGTGCCGCTAGAACCAAAGTTGCAACCGGGAGAACCCATGTCATGGATACTGGGCAAGCGCCAATTGTCGTAACTCACGTTACGAACGGCGTCGTGGTAGACCAAGCCTTCGATCCATGCCGTCGCGTCTTGCCAATTCATGGCGCCGTCGCTATCGAAACCGCTGGTCTTGGCGTAATTGGCATCCGCCAGCCAAGTGACGTTTTGCACACTGTCGTATATCAAACCGCCGCCGCGATTGAACAATTGTGCTTGCGCTGTGTTGACCATCAGTGCGCCCATAGTCGCCAAGGCACAGGATAGGATTTGATGTTTCATTATTGTTCTCCAAAAATTACTGTCCGATATTAAAATCGCCTCCACCCTTAACGGCTAAAAGACCCTGTAAAGTAATGTGCCGAGGCTGCTAAGCGTTTGAGATGGATACTTTGCGCATGACCAGATGAGATTTACGCTGTTTTCCTCGGAGCTATTAAAGCTTAAGTCAATGCGCTGGTGTAGCTGTCAAATCTAACAGGGTAGTTTTTTTAGAAGGGGTAAGGGGTAATGAGTCCGCGCAGCACTGCTTTGGCTATCGCATGCTGGCGAGTAGTCACATCCAGCTTAATCATGGCGTTATTCAGATGAAAATTGACGGTTCTTTCAGACAATTTGAGTAACTGGGAAATTTCCCACGAGGTTTTACCATCAGCCGCCCAGCGCAGGCATTCCTGTTCGCGAAGCGTTAATGGCAGCTTGTCTTCCGGATCGGCTACTCCGAACACACGGCACACGGCTTCATGCACATAGCCGCCAAGCAGCTGCACGTAAGGCATGGCGTGTTGTGAGATTTTGCACGCCTCCGATCGACGCTCTTGGTTTAACGCAAAACTCAAAATGCCCAATTCGCCACGCGGGCTGTGCATAGGCATGCTGATACCGGCCCTAAGACCGAACTCTGCCGCTTCATTCATGACTAGCGCGCTAAGTGAGGATTTCTCAAGCCGCAAGTCGTGCCATTGAATCGGCACAACATGTTGACTGCAATAAGCGATGACCGGGTCGCTAGCATGATAGCCAAGCTCCCAATAGCGTTCTAGCCAAGGTTCAGGGTAGCCCTTGATGATGATTACCCGCGCCTCTGAAAACTTAGTCGGTATTCTTAAGGCGTAGACGAAATTATCAAATCCCAAGTTTTGGCAATGGAAGCGGCAAAGTTCCGTAATCTCATCAACACTGTCGGCAGTCGAGAAAAGCTGTAGCGTATCTTGGAATGTTTGAATATTCATCTAATCGCCATAACATCAAGATATGGGAATGGGTAAGTACAGTATTGGGAACCTCGAAAAACCCATTCCGATCATGGTTCGACAAGCTCACCACGAACGGAACTCCTTGATTTTTAAGACACCGTTCGCATTTATGCCCTGTGGGTACTGAGTTTATCGAGGTTCCCAGTATTGTAGATACCGTCTTGGCAGTCAATATTAAATTGCATAATTAGCCTGATAAGGTTGCCTAGTTTTGAGTACGCCAAAGCACAAATGTACCAACTTGCGCATGGCTGCCCCCAGCGCTGACATTTTGGATTTGCCTCGGCCC
>JAUYMX010000522.1 GCA_030699345.1 Methylococcaceae bacterium | reverse complement strand
TGGCCGACATGGACTACGGCGAGCTACGCGTTTATCCCGGTAACTATGATGACGACATGATTGCGGTTACTGAAGTGCGTGAACGCTTGCTGGCAGGCAACGCCAAGAAAAAAGCCCAGATTGCCGAACTGCAAACCTTCGTCAGCCGCTTCTCGGCAAATGCTTCCAAAGCCAAACAAGCCACCTCGCGCGCCAAGCAACTGGATAAAATCAAACTGGATGAAGTTAAACCCTCCAGCCGGGTTAACCCGTTTATCCGCTTTGACCAAACCAAAAAACTACACCGTTTAGCACTGGAAGTGAAAAACGTCAGCAAAGGTTATGGCGATGCGCCTTTATTCAAAAACCTGAATCTAATGCTGGCCGTTGGCGAACGCATAGCGGTCATTGGCCCGAACGGTATTGGTAAATCCACCCTGCTGAAAACGCTGGTCGGCGACTTAAAGCCAGATACCGGTGAAGTAAAGTGGTCAGAAAATTCTGAAGTAGGCTATTTTGCGCAAGATCATGCCGAAGACTTTGCTGAAAACATTTCCTTGATTGAGTGGATGGGGCAATGGCGCAAAGAAACAGACGACGACCAAGCCATACGCGGCACCTTGGGGCGCTTATTGTTTAGCGCAGATGACATCTATAAATCTGTAAAAGTCATCTCTGGTGGTGAACAAGGCCGCATGTTGTTTGGCAAACTGATCCTGCAAAAGAACAACATTATGGTAATGGATGAGCCGACCAACCATTTGGATATGGAATCGATTGAATCACTCAATACCGCCTTGGAAAATTATCCCGGCACGTTGATTTTCGTCAGTCACGACCGCGAGTTTGTATCATCCCTGGCAACCCGCATCATCGAGCTAACACCCAACGGCATTGTTGATTTCAATGGTAACTATGAAGATTATCTAAGCAGCCAAGACATCAAATAAAGCTGAATCTGGAGGTTGGGTTAAAACAAATACACCAACATTAGGCGCGCATTGCCTAATGTTGGTAAACGATCCAACCTACTAGAATTATCCGGCGTGTTTATCACGATTAATCAAAAAATACACCGCTGGAATCACCAACAAAGAAAACAAAGTTGAAGCAAAGATTCCGAAGATAAAACTCCAGGCCAATCCGGAAAAAATCGGGTCCAAAATAATCACCAACGCACCGAACATCGCCGCGCCTGCGGTCAAAAATATCGGTCTTAAACGGATTGCACCCGCCTCAATCAACGCTTCAGTCAATGTAGTATCGGGCCGTATGCGAATACGCTCGATAAAATCGATCAAAATAATGGAGTTGCGCACCACAATCCCGGCCAAGGCGATCATGCCGATCATCGCGGTGGCGGTGAAGTAAATCGGATTGGGGTAGTCCCCGATTGGCGCTGCGAATAAATTAAGCAGCCAGAATCCAGGCATGATGCCGATAACCGTCAGCGGTATCGCAATCATCATCACCAGCGGCACCGTCAGCGAGCCGGTTTGGCCGACCAACAGTACGTAAATCATCACTAATGCGGCCGCAAACGCCAAGCCCAAGTCGCGGAACACATCGACAGTAATTTTCCACTCGCCCTCACCTGCCAATTCAGCACGATAGCCTGCCGGTAATGGCCGTTGATCCATCGCATCATTCAAATCAAACACCGCCTCCACCGGGCTGCGACCGGCCATCTGGGCAATCACGTAATTCACCCGTTGCAGGTTTTTGTGAAAAATCGGCTGATTCTCGGTTTCAAGGGTTGCCGTGCCGATTTCCCCCAGCGGCACTAAATTACCTTGGCTGGATTTCACTCGTAAGGCCAGTAAATCTTCTACCGAGGAACGTTGAGCGCGAGATATTTGCAAAACAATTTCCAAGGGTTGACGCTCGCTGTCCTCATGCACGATACCGACAGTCTGACCAGCTACCGCCATACGCAAAGTCTGTGCGACTTCAGCAACGTTGATGCCGGATAAAGCGGCTTTTTCACGATCGAGTTTAAAGTGGACTTTGTCATGAGGCGCTTCCGAATAATCATCGACATCGACCACGCCTTCGGTTTTTTCCATATCCGCGCGCAGTCGTTTGGATACGGTAATCAAATCGGCTATACCCGCTTCCGGGGGCCCATAGACTTCAGCAACCAGGTCTGAAAGCACCGGCGGCCCAGGCGGCGTCTCGACAATTTTTAGATTAGCGCCGAATTGCTTGCCGATGCGTTCCACTTCAGGCCGAATTCTCAACGCGATTTCATGCGATTGCTGCTCCCGTTTATCTTTAGGCAACAGACTAATTCTCACCTCGCCGACATTACCCCCTGACCGCAGATAGTAATGCCGTACCATGCCGTTAAAATCCATCGGCGACGCGAGGCCAGTGTAGCTTTCATAATCGGTAACTTCGTTGACGGTGGCCAAATAGCTGCCGAGTGCATGCGCCACTTCATCGGTTTGTTCCAATGTGGTGCCAGCAGGCATGTCGATGACGATTTGCAGCTCGTTTTTATTATCGAACGGCAACAATTTAAGCGGCACCACACGAGTCACTGCCAGCATGGCCGAGCCGACAAAAGCGATAAATACCACCAGCAAAAACCACTTGGTGCGGGCGGGTGTTGCAATCAGCGGACCTAGCGAAGCTTGGTACCAGCGATAAATAGTACTGTCTTTAATATCTGTGCTTTCACTATCGTCATGACTGCCGTATTCACCTTGCAGCAACTTGTAACTCGCCCAGGGCGTGACAGAAAAAGCCACGATCAACGACACAATCATTGCTATCGGCACGTTGAACGCCATCGGCGCCATGTAGGGCCCCATCATGCCGGTGATAAAAAACATCGGCAAAAACGACACGATCACCGCGAAGGTTGCCAAAATGGTCGGCGGTCTGACTTCATCCACCGCTGTCAACAAGGCTTGCAAGGGTGATTCTTTGGCCATTTTGTAGTGACGATGAATGTTTTCCACATCGACGATGGGATCATCCACCAACAACCCTAAGGACAAAATCAACGCAAACAACGTTACCCGGTTAATGGTGTAACCGGACAAATAATCCAGCAACAGCGTCAACGCCAGCACCATCGGCACGGCAATAGAAACAATAAAAGATTCTTTCGGACCCAGCGTAAATGCCAGTAATACGACGATGATGACGATCGCAAAACTCAAATGCTTAACCAGCTCATTGACTTTGTGATTGGCGGTTTCGCCGTAATCCCGGGTGATGCTTAACAACATATCGTCAGGAATCAAGGTGCCGTGCAGTTCCTCTGCCTTGGCAATCACGGCCTCGGCCACTTGCACGGCATTACTGCCCTTGCGTTTGGCAATGGCAACCGTCACCATGGGCCGTTCTTCACCCACTTGCGGCTTGTTACCGGTTGCTACTCCTGCGGTCGGCATATCCTCAACACTGGGACCAAAACCGATACGGGTGTAATGATCGACATCGGCCGGACCATCTTCAATACGCGCCACGTCACGCAAATACACAGGCTTACCGGCGATACTTTTGATCACGGTTGCACCGACTTCATCGGCGGAACCAAAATGGGGTCCGGCTTCCAGCACCAATTGTTGATTGCCGCGCGCAAAACTGACGGATTGCAGATTGATATTGGCATTCGCTAGCGCCTGACTGATTTCCAGCAGCGTAACGTCATGCGCGGTCAATTTGGCCGAATCGGCGTAAATGGACACTCGTCGCGGCTCACCACCAACCACCCAGCTTTTGCCGACATCATCAATGCTTCTAAATGCGTTAATCAATTCATCGGAGACACGGCGCAGAGCCATAGCATCATTCGTGTTATTTTGTGATGACATGGTTAGCAATACGATAGGTACATTGTCAATTTCAACCGGCGATACTTTCCAGCTGGTGACACCAGGCGGAATAATTTGCTGATTGGACATGATTTTGTCCCAAGTTTTGGTCAGGCTATTTTCAAACTCTTCGCCGACGTAGTAACGCACCGTCACCAAAGCTGAGCCGGGTTTGGATATGGAATAAACATATTCCACGCCTTGCAATTGCTTGAACAGCATTTCCAGCGGTGTTGCCACCAGTTTTTCGACTTCTTCACTGGACGCGCCTGGATATTCAATTAACACATCCATTACCGGCACGACAATTTGCGGATCTTCTTCGCGCGGTGTCAAAATCAGTGCTGCAGCTCCTGCAATTAACGAGATAATCAGAAATAAAACAGACAGTTGCGAAGTGGTAAAAAGCTCGACAATTTTTACCGTCAAGCCGTGTTTCTTGGGCTGTTGCTCAAGCTCTTCCATTATTTAACCTCGCCGGTTGAAATCAGCACAGTTTCCCCAGCATGCAAGCCGGACAATACTTCAACCTGATCAGCGTAAGTTTTACCGGTTCTGACATGACGCATGACCGGCTTACCTTCGACCAACACTTTAACTACTTCCAATTGACCGATGTGCTGCACAGCACTTGCTGGGATCAATAGAGCTTCATGCTGACTACAAGCCTGTTCCAGCCAGCCGTATTGCCCAGGCTGCAGGCCATCGGTAGCAGGCAGGGTGATTTTAATCAATTGCGTGCGGGTTTGCGGGTCGATTTCCGGGGTGATTTCATCAATTTGCCCGGTGAGTTTTTGTCCCAAGGTATCAATGCGAACATTAACGCTCATTCCGGTTTGATAACGACTGGCGCAATTGGCTGGAACTGGCGCTTCCAGACGTAATCCCTGGGTGGTTTGCATGGTAATTACAGGCACACCCGGCAAGCCCATGTCGCCGGGTTCTTGATGGCGTTTACTCACTATGCCGTCAAACGGTGCCCGCAAGCTGGTGTCATCCAGATGGGTTTTGATTTCGCTGGCAGCACTGGCGGCTTGATTGGCTGCGGCTTGTGCCTGTTTGGCTGCGGCAACCACAACATCATAATTCTGCCGAGTGGCAGCTTCTTTGCTGTACAAACTTTTAATGCGCTGCTCATCGGCTTTAGCCCTTTCAGCCTGTGCCATCGCTCCAGCTAACCCGGCTTGAGCAGCATTTACTTGAGCATGAATATCGCGCTCATCAAGCTTGGCGATCAGGTCGCCTTTTTTCACTTTATCCCCGGCATTAACTTTGATTTCGATAATGCGCGCCGTCATTTTCGGGGCAATATTCGCTACCGTTCTCGAATGCACTGTGCCCGGCCAAGCCAGTATGTCGTCCAGTTGTTTTTGTTCGACCAGCGCGGTTGTGTAGCCGACCAAATCTGGCCCGGACTGAGATTGTCGCTGCCCCGGTGCGATTTTGTCGTTAAAGCCGCCTTCCATAAATATCAGCAACAGCACTAATCCAATAACAGCGGCTAATAGACTGAAAATTTTTTGCTTATTTGCAGGTTGAGTCATTCTTAAGATTCCAGTTAAGTGTTGCGTTCTGTTTTCGTTTCACTACTAACGGATAAGGCAATGATAATGAGCGAGCCATGCCCGCGACTTTTGTATCGTTCGCGGGCATAACCCGCTCCTACCTCTCTATTGATTAAGCTCGCCAATGGCTTGTTTTAATGCGGTTTCTGCCGTTAACGCATCATAATGAGCGGTGATGGTATTGGCATGTGCTTTGTTACGGGCCGCTTCTGCTTCAAGATAACGAGTAACGGTGACGGTATCGGCGCGGCGCTGTTCGTTCACCAATCTCAACGCTTCATCTGCCGCGCTTACCGAGGCTTCAGTCACCCGCAATCTGGCCAGCGCTTCTTGCAATTTGAGATGGGCGGTTTTCACTTCTTGCTCGATATTCAATCGGGTTTTGCGCTCTGTTTCCCGCGCTTGAGCCGCTTTACGCTCCGCCGCACTGACCCGGTTTTTAGTGTTCAACCCGGTGAACAAATCCATTTCCACACTCACTCCGGCAGTCACATTGTCTTGACTACTGGAAAAGCCTGGATCCTGACTATCCTGACCGTAACTGACAAACGCATCGGCCCTAGGCAAATAAGCGCCCTGCTCGCCGCGTATTTGCCGCTCGCTTATTTCTACTTGCTTGGTCGCCGCTTGTATTTCCGGACGTTGCGCCAACGCTTGACTGAGCAATTCGGTAAACGAAGTTGATACGACCGGAACCGGCAATGTTGCCGGTGCGGTCAAGCTAAAGTTTTCCTCAGTTGCCAACCCTAGCAAGGTTTTAGCACTGACCAGCGCCAACTCAATGCTATTGGCGGCTCTGATTTGATTTTCCTGGGCCTCTGCCAGTTTTACTTCCAACGAAAGCACGTCAGCCTTCAACGCAGTGCCCGCTGCGTATTGTTTACGGGTTTGATCAAGCTCGCTGTTGACCGCAGTAATAGAATCATTGGCGACCTTGTGCGCCTCAATGGCAGCCAAGTAACCGTAATAAGTTGCTGTAACCATCTCAACCAAACTGTTGCGTATGGCCGCGTGTTCCAACTCGGCAACAGCAACCCCCAATTCTGCCGCTTTGCTTTGGTAATAATCTTGTCCGCCACGAAATAAAGATAATTTACCGATGATTTCCGGACGAAAATTCTGCCGGTAACCGGGACTATTAATACTATTTATAGACGCCGGATCAAACTGCCGTTGCGCTACCGCCATGGAAAATACTTGAACCGGGTTATTGGAATGCTGATACCCCACTTTGGCGGATATTTGTGGGTAAAAAGCCGATAAGGCTTCGCCTAATTGCGCATCCGCCTGACCAATACGTTCTGTGGCAATCTGCACATCGGGATTGTTGGCAAGTGCATAGTTTATGGCTTGATCCAAACTAAATGCCTGGTTATCAGCTGCTTTGCGCACTACCTCTTCAGCACTGGCGGCGGTTATCGAACAAACAACCAGTAAGCTAACAAGCAGTTGTTTTAATGTAGGTTTAAGCATGATTTCGCCTTGAATTTAATGCACTTACATTACCGACTAAATTTGTCGATAAATTTATTGTAGAGTAATTTAGCAGATGCTAATATACTTTTCAAACATTGCCTCAACTCTTAGTTCAATGCTACTAAGTTAAGCCGCTCACTCTTCGACAAATTCAGCTCTCGCTGCCATGAAGACAAACGGTTAAACCTTAACTTCATGGCATTATTCCTAGGCATAGATAATGTTTTTCGCTGAAGTTAATTGTAACAATACCACTGGAGGACAACCTCATGGCTCGAATAGTAGTGTTAGGCGCGGGCATCGGCGGCGTACCGATGGCTTATGAAATGAAAGAAACTGTCGGCAAAAATCACGAAGTCATCGCAATTTCCGACTCCCCCACATTCCATTTTGTGCCCTCCAATCCTTGGGTACCACCCAAATGGCGCACCCCGGAAGAATTAAAAATTGAACTGGCGCCGGTCTTTAAAAAGAAAGGCATCGAGTTTATTCAAAAAGCAGCCACCAAAGTAGATGCTGCCAACAATCAGGTGCAACTGGCGGATGGCTCTAACGTCGCTTACGATTATCTGATTATCGCTACCGGCCCTCGTTTGGCATTTGACGAAGTCCCTGGCATGGGACCCGAAGGCTATACCTCATCCGTTTGCCACGTCGATCACGCTGCAGTTGCCGCGCAAGACTGGGAAAAATTCATGGAAAATCCCGGCCCTATTGTCATTGGTGCCGTTCAGGGCGCGTCTTGCTTCGGCCCGGCTTATGAATATTTGATGGTATTGGAAACCGAACTGCGTAAACGTAAAATTCGCGACAAAGTACCAATGACGTTTGTAACCTCCGAGCCTTACATTGGTCATTTAGGCTTAGGCGGCGTCGGCGACACCAAGGGGTTGCTGGAAAGTGCGCTACGTGCAAAAACCATCAAGTGGGTGTGCAATGCCAAAGTGGATAAAATCGAAGATGGCATGATGTTCGTGACCGAAGTCGATGAAGACGGCAAAGAAAAGAAAAAACACGAATTGCCATTCAAACATTCAATGATGTTGCCTGCCTTCACCGGTGTTGATGCAGTGCGGCATGCCGGCGCTGAAGGCCTTACCAATCCACGCGGCTTCGTAATCGTTGACGAACATCAACGCAACAAAACCTTTAAAAACATCTACTCAGTTGGCGTTTGCGTAGCTATTCCTCCCCAAGAAATCACACCAGTGCCTACCGGCACGCCCAAAACCGGTTATATGATCGAATCGATGGTCACTGCCACCGCACATAATATTGCCGAAGAGTTAGCAGGCAAAGAGCCTTCACATGTACCCACGTTAAATGCCTTATGTCTGGCTGATTTTGGTGATTCCGGCGTCGCATTTTTAGCCATGCCGCAAATCCCACCACGCAACACGACTTGGTCGTCGGAAGGCCGATGGGTGCATTTGGCTAAAATCGGTTTTGAAAAATATTTCATGCGTAAAATCCGCAAAGGCATTAGTGAACCGTTTTATGAAAGAGCGATGCTTAAAATGATGGGCGTACTTCGTTTGAAGGGGCACTAATATGACTATAGATAGAGTAGTGATGGCTGTTGCCGGCAGCTTTATCTTAATCAGCCTGGCCTTAGCGCATTTCCATCATCCCAACTGGCTGTGGTTTACTGCATTTGTCGGTGCCAATTTATTGCAGTCGGCATTTACCGGTTGGTGTCCAATGGTGATTGTTTTGAAAAAAACGGGCATTAAACCGGGCTCTGCGTTCTAAAATCGACTGTTGGCAGAGTGGAGTCGACGTACTATTTGTTTGCTTCGACGCCGCTCCACCAACGCTTTATCTCTGGTCGTTCATCGGTGATGATTTATATATCGAAATTAATCAGCCACTGATCACGTGAACGACACTATCCTATGACACTTAAATTTATTGCCGTGACCAATACCTAAAAAGGATTTTTTCCTATAGCTAGTTGAGCCGGTGCGCGTCAATACTAGCGGCCCTTTTACCAACCTTCGGCACTATGAGTTTACGTTATCAAATCAACCTGAGAATTCTATTCTCGTCATTGTGCATTCTGATTTTGGGCGGTTCGATAGCGATATGGCAGGCACGCGCTGCGGTGGACAAAGAAGTCGAGTCGTCCATCAATTTGGCCGTCAAGCTGATAGCGTTTGGTTTTTCTCAGGTAGAGCAAAACGCACAACCTGAAACAGACTGGCTAGCGCAATTTAATACGCTCAAAGAAACTCGGCATTTGCATATTCAATTGCGGCAACCGTCAGGCAATATTCTCAAATTAACGCCCAACAATACCGCCGAACAGCATGATAATCTCCCGCCAAATTGGTTTATTAATTTGCTTGAAGACGGTCATTACCAAACCGAGCATAAGATTACCGCCGTTAATGGCGTACCGTTAACACTGATTATTCAGGCCAATCCGCTAGATGAAATCACCGAAGTATGGGAGGAAAGCCTAGCTTTTTTCGGCTCGTTTTTTTTCCTAACTCTCTTTACTTTTTTGACTGTTAATTTAGTTTTTAACAAGGCAATAA
>JAUYMX010000518.1 GCA_030699345.1 Methylococcaceae bacterium | reverse complement strand
CTATTGCTAATAAGTGGCGGAATTCTTGATCTGCACAATATATTTAGTCCGATAATTAATTATTTATCGCCGATGTATCACGCCGAAGCCAGTCACTCAAACTATCAAATTGGTGCTTCCAGAATAACCTTGGATCAAGCGGCAGCTTTAGCTATCGCTCGGTATCCAAAGGCACAGTTACGCTGGATCGAAACGCCAGATGGACAGAACGGCACCTACAGAATTGTGATGTATCAACAAGGCGAACCGAGTTTGCGGTTTCCCAAAACTACCGTCTGGATTGATCAATACAACGGTGCGGTGTTGTCGACTAGAGACCCCAAACAGGAGTATGCCGGAGATACTTTCATGAACTGGCTACATCCTTTGCATAATGGCGAAATTGCTGGCATGACGGGGCGAATATTGGTTTTTATCAGTGGATTTGTGCCAGCGGTACTTTACGTCACCGGCTTAATTCGTTGGCTACAAAAGCGTCGCGCAAAGCGGATGCACCAGTTAAAAACAAGCTAGCAAAACGCAATTACTCCAGAAATGCGCGAATCCCCGCAATACCTTGTCCACCCGCCTGGCAAGCCGCTGTTGTTTCTTCAGACGTTATGCCACCCAGTGCATATACCGGCAAATTTACTTGGCTGACCAGTTCAGTGAAACGCTCCCAGCCCAAGGTTGCCGAACCTGGATGAGTTGCCGTTGGCAATACCGGCGCTAACACCACAAAATCCACACCGATCTGCTCGGCATGTTTTAGTTCCGCAAGGTTATGGCAGGAGGCAGATAGCCACTGAAGGTTTGTCGGGCGTTCTGTTATATTCATTAAATGCGCAGCCGTTAAATGCATACCATCGGCATTTAATTTGTCGGCATCAGCTACCGCCGAATTAACCAGCAAGACGACCTGCTGCTGTTGGCATAATGGATAAGCTTGTCGGATAAAAGCGTCTGCCGCATCGGCAGGCAGATTTTTTAGTCGTGCTTGTATCAGCTTAATGCCATTAGCCAAAAGCTTGTGCAGATTGTCCATTAGCAGTGCCGGGTCGGCATCGTCAAGAATGCCGTAGCAACGCGGCAAGCGCGCGGCGGTAACGATGGGCTGATTGGCGGCCGGAAACGAAAAACTCAGCAATTCATTCGGTTCTACCCACTTAAGCGGCTGACCTTGGCAGCCTTTGGCAAGGCCGGAAAAATTTTCGACCAAAAACACATTCAGCTGCACATGACGATCTGGGTAGCTGTGTTTGACGGTAATCAGCGGAGCCGCTTCATGGGCGATAATATCGAGCTC
>JAUYMX010000516.1 GCA_030699345.1 Methylococcaceae bacterium | reverse complement strand
AAGTCTTAGATAAAACACATCATGTCTACTTACATGCAACTCGGCCAAGCGGCCATTCAAGCTCGTAACACTGAAGAAGCCGTCACCTGGTTTACCAAACTGGTCGAAGAAGAACCCAAAAATGCCCAGGCTTTATCATGCCTGGGGCAATCCTTATGCTGGCTGGGCATGCGTGAACAAGGCTTGGTGCATTTACGCAACGCCGGCAAGCAATTACTAAAAAACGCCAAAAAGACCAAAGATGTAGCACTGCCGATTTTATTGGCCGAACAGTTGCAGTACTGGGAGGATTATCCGGGGGCTCTGGATTTAGCGAGACAAGTGGTGCAAATCAACAGCGCCGAATTAGGTGGTTTTAGACTGCTGGCTGTCACTTATTTGCGTTTAAACCAAAACAAATTAGCGTTAGCGGCAGCGCGGCAAGCGCTAAAACTGGCTCCCGATAATGCCGTAATTAATATCCTGCTGGCGCCACTTGAGGCCGCTGACGGTCAACGAGATGTTGCTAAACAACGCTTGGAAAAAGTGCTTAACGGCCAGCTCTCGCCAGAACAAAGCTACCGAGCGCATAAAGAATTGGCGTTAATCCTGGACAAGCAAGCCCAATATTCAGAGGTATTTCCCCATCTGCATGCCGCTGCAGATGCGGCTGCCTTAATACCGGAAGTACAAAATCAAAATGCGCAAATGGTACCCAATATGATTAAAGCCAATAAAGCTGGATTTGATCATGCACTGCTAAGTCGTTGGGCGGACACTGAATTTCCCGACTCGCCTGCACCGATTTTCTTAGTAGGTTTTTTGCGCTCCGGCACGACGATGACCCAAGAAGTATTGGGCGCCCACCCTGATGTCTTTGTATCTGACGAAACAGATTTCATCCCCGTCTTAAGCAACGAACTTAAAAAACTATCCGGTAACGAAGGTTCGACCATAGACCAACTTAAAAATATCGATTTTGCCGGAGTATTGCATTTACGCCAGCTTTATTGGGAGCTGGCCAGATCACGCTTTGGCGACAATGCTAAGCGACGTTTTTATCTGGATAAAACCACCATGAACACGATCGACTTAGGGCTGATCAATTGTATTTTTCCCGA
>JAUYMX010000506.1 GCA_030699345.1 Methylococcaceae bacterium | reverse complement strand
CGATACATTGCACCAGCTCATCGGTACTGAGCGGCAAGCGTTCGGTTGTAAAACGATTCGGCAAGCCTTCGCGCAATTGAAAACGGCTATTCCCAACCAACACGGGACGATAAAGCGCCGGTTGGCCTGGTTCATTAACATGCGGCGCTATTTGCGGCATCAACCAATCCTCAAGAATAGGTAAGGTTGAACCTGACAAATAAGAAATTTGCGACTGGTCATTAGCGCTTCCGGCGTTAGCGCTTCCGGCGTCTGCCGGTTGCCAAACCGGTGCAATATAAGCTTGCGGTAATAACGAGGTTTGCCCATTAACGGCAACCTGCACTTCAGTCTGGCCGCCGACTTTTACGACCATCGTATAAGGTGTAATTTCCGACATCTGTGTGGCAATCGCGTTGATTTTCGCACCCGCGCCAATCAAGCCGCCCTGACTTTCCGAGTCAGCTAAAAATACATACCCAAAGCGCAACACCTCCGGCAAGGTTTTACTAATCGCCATCGGCTGCAATCGCGGAGGCACCCGCAAAATACGTCCGACGACTTGAATACCGAAATCGGTGCTTTTAGTGCCGCGTAACGACACCAACGTAAAGGCGCGCGGCGCATCAAAGCCCAACGCGGCCGCGACTTTAAAAATCAATACTTCCTTGCTTTCATCGCGCGCCACCGCCAGTAAATCATCGTTAGGGTCATCGGCGGTGTACCAGGCAATCGCGTCTTCCGGCACGCCCAAGTTCAGCAAGCGCTGTTTGGTTTCTGCAATGGCAGTCTCGCCCGCTTTGCCGGTATTACCGACTTGCACCAGCATCAACGGCGTTAAGCGGACGTTAGCTTCAGACAATTGTGCTTTGATGGCTTGATGCGTGCGCCAGCCATCTTCCAGCGCTGTTGCCGACAAATCGACCAGCTCTTTTTGATCGTCCGGCACCAGATAGGCAATCGACTTTACCGCCTCTTTAATCAAACCCGCATCGACGGCATTTTGCCGGGATACCTGAATGCGATGCACCATTGCAAGCCAGCAGCTTTTTTGAATTTCTCGACATCGGCATCATCCGGCGTAGCGGTAATCAGCAAGGAAAATTCCGGCCGCATCACTTCCCGATAAAAATTGACCGTTTCCGTGGCCTTGGTAAAACTATGGTGCGCCTCATCCACCACCACACCAATCCTAAACCCGGCCTCGCGCAATTCGGGGATAAACTCATCCAGCGACAATGACAAATCACCACTGCTGCGCAACTTGCGGGTTTCCGCATTACGGGCGGCAACCGATGCCCAAGTAGTGACAAACACATCGCCGCTACTGGCCGAATAACTTTTACGATCACAACTCAAATCGCGAATTTTCAGCCCGTTAAAATCTCGCTTTAACGCGCTTTTGGCTTGCTCGACCAAACCTGCAAACGGGGTAAACCAAAACCAAACAATCTTGGCATTATCGCGATGATCAGGCCGGGCAAAGCTTTCGGCAATCAAGCCAGCCATTAAGGTTTTACCGGCACCGGTTGGCGCCTCTAATAACACGCAACCGTTAAAAGCGCTGATAGCTCGTTCGCTCGTAACGTCGTCAACTTGCTGTAACTGGTTTTCCGCATAACGGAAAATCTCCAGCGCGTTTTTCACTGCATCGCTCTGATACCCTTTGGGTGCAACACTCATGCCTTACTCCCTGTGCCGAAACGATCCACCAGAAACTGCGGAATCGGCAAAAAGCTCAAACGAGCATCATCAAAATGTTGCCGCAACAAACCCGGCTGCCAGGCATAAACAACCAGTGTCGACGCGCCGACAAGCACAGCATTTAGCGCCTGTAAAACTGCGTCGTTAATCTTTGGCAGATATAAAACCGTGCTGTTTTCCAAGTCAGCTTGCTGAATCAGCGCCTCGGTCACAAACGGCGATAAGCTTTCCGCATGAATCAACTGCAAGGCAGTCCAAATGGCTTCATGTTGAATGCTGCTGAACAGGGTTTCGGCGGGCAGACGGTGAGTGCGCAGATAAGCAAAGCCACCGCCCAAACCTGCAACGACTTCGCCTTTTTTATTCGTGTAGCCTTGTATCACGCGTCTTACTCGTTCAGCGCAGACATCGCGGCACAGGTTTTTATTTGAAAATCCCCCCTGCCCCCCGGCAACCGCTCCCGGCGTTGCTCTACCTCCTGCATCCATGCAGTCGCCTTTTTCAAAGGGGGGTGTTTTTGTTTCTTCATTGGCGTCAGGATTATGTGTTTTTCCTTTTGTAATCGCGTCATCTGCTTCGTTATTTGCAATAACGCTATTTGCTCCCACTTTTTCAACAACACTATCTACTCCCCCCTTTGTAAAAGGGGGGTTGGGGGGGATTTGCTCTTCAGTCGCCTCGGTGCTGGACACCAAAATAAAACGCCGGTTGCCGCCATCTTCGGCGTTGAGTTTCATCACCGCGTGGGCCGTGGTGCCGCTACCTGCGAAAAAATCCAGCACGATGTCGTCGGGTTTAGTGGCAATGCGGAGAATGCGTTCGATCAAGCGAATTGGTTTTGGTGTAGAAAATACGGAAGCGGTATCTTCAAACTGCATGACTTCCTGCACTTCCTTCTTAGCATCCTGCGTATGACCAACTTCTTCATATTTCCAAAGAGTTTGAGGGACCACGCCTTGTTTAACATCTGTAAGAAAACGTTTTAAGCGAGGAACTCCATTTCCATCTTTTCCCCACCAAATTCGATCATCTGCATTAAGTTCCTCTAGTCGCTTCTTAGAAAAACGCCAATAATTGCCTGGAGGCGGACCACTTATGATTCTCCCCGAAGGACACGTAATGGGATATGTGCCTTCGCTATAAAAATTTCTTGCAGATCAATCACCTGATGTCCAAGCTCCTCGAGAATCTTTATCTGGATTTTTATATGCTTTATCTTGCGCTTCCGATCTTGGTATAGCGTTGGGTCGCCAAACATCGTGATTGATCGCATAAACCAACACATATTCGTGATCGTCTGAAAAGTGCATGGCAGTGTTTTTAGGTGAAAAAACCTTTTGCCAAATGACTGTGGCAATAAAATTACGCTCCCCGAACACCTGATTCATCAAAGGCGCAAGATTAAAAACCTCGTTATCATCAATTGAAACAAAGATCACCCCATCCTCGGCCAATAAATCCTTTGCCAACTGCAAGCGCCGATACATAAACTCCAGCCACTTGGAATGCCTATAAGCATCTTCCTTGTCAACAAAGCGGTCGTTGTAGATAAAATCGCGATTGCCGGTGTTGTAAGGCGGGTCGATGTAAATGCATTTGATCTTACCGGCATGAGTCATGCGCAGATAGCGCAAGGCGTCGAAGTTATCGCCTTCGATAATCAGGTTGCGGTAGGGCGCTTCGCCACAGGACAAGGTGGGATCAAAATCCAACGCGACAAAATCCTCATTCACCGCTTTTTCGTGCTCGATCTCTTTGCGCTCCCACACCAAGCCAAAGCGAGGCCGCCGGTCGCGCAAGCGCAATTCACGAAGCAGTTCTTCGCGGCTGTAGTCGTCGTAGTTATCGGCCATGGTTAATCCTTTACGCCGTTAAAGCATAGAAACACAAATGTTGGGATAAGGTAATTGCTTACTGCCTAAAAAATATTGCTGACAAGTTTACTCTGGGTAACCGGTAAAATTTCAGGCAATAAAAAAGGGCTTGGTTAAAAACCTAAGCCCTTATTTTTTATGGTGCCTCGGGCCGGAGTCGAACCGGCACGTCCTTACGAACGAGGGATTTTAAGTCCCCCGACACATGATTCTTGCAGACCACGCGCTACCTAAGAATATCAATATAACCAATTGTTTTAACTAATAAATAAACCATTCTTCACATTCCTTAAGATTACTGTAATATACTCAAAACAGCGTTTCAAAGTTGACCCGGGGTTGACCCGAACTTTAGCTTTATACAGGGGACGAACCCAACCCCGAGTTTAAATCAGCACTGAGGATTATTTAAAATGACCGAGAAGATTACATTCACTCAAGATAGAATTAAAAAACTGCCTATTCCTGATAAGGGTCGTATTGACTATTACGACACCAAAGAGCCTAAATTGACGTGCCGTGTTAGCAGTACAGGTAATAAATCATTTGTTGTTCTCAAAAAAGACGCAGCCGGAAAAGTTCAGCGCGTCACGCTGGGCAAATGTTCTGATATATCAGTGGATACCGCACAAAAAAAGGCAAGGGAAGCATTAACCAATTTGGTTAACGGTATTAATCCCGCAGAAGAAAAGCGCAGATTGAAATTAAAGCAGATGACCTTAGCCGAATTGATGACCCGATACATTGAACAGAAAGGTTTAAAGCTAAGCCCAGGCACCGCAGCCGACTATCAGAAAAAACTTAATGAAGGTTTCCCCGATTGGCTGGATAAGCCCGTAAATGCAATCACGCGTGAAATGGTGGCGAAGCGTCACAAGACCTTGCCCGGTAGCAGCACGTCCAAAGATAATAAGATGCGGATATTACGCCTTTTGATGAACTCCGCTATGGCATTAAAGATCATTGACGAAAGCCCGACCGACGTACTCAAAAAAGCAGAACTTGACCTATGGAGCAAGCCAACCCGCAAAAGTCGTATTATCCCTGCCGACAAATTGCATGAGTGGTATGGAGCAGTTCTTGGGCTTACAAACGCTAAAGCAAAAACTTATCTTTTGTTGTTGCTCTATACCGGATTGAGAGCCAATGAAGCACTACACCTGGAATGGAAAAACGTAGACTTCAAGAACGACACTCTCACCGTTATGGACACCAAGAATCACAGCGATTTTACGACCTACATTCCTATGCAATTGAAGCCCTACTTACGAAATCTGCAAGATTTGACCGGCGGTAATACTTTTGTTTTCCCTGGCGACAATGCCGCTGGTGTTATGGCGATTCCTCGTTGGCCCTTAGATCAGGTTACTTTAAAAACAGGTATCGAATTCAGCAGTCACGATTTAAGGCGGACCTTTGCAACCATTGCCGAAGCCTCGCTACTGCCTGAAACAATCATTAAAAAACTGTTGAATCACATAACCGATAATAATGTGACCGGCGGTTATATCCGCACTGAATCCAACACGCTCAAACAGGCCATTGATCGGATAGCCGGTTTTATTCAGGATCGCGCCACACCTGAGGGCGAAAACGTCATTAATCTAAAAACTGCTAGCAAGTGAGAAAAACATGAGCATTGATTACCATAATATTATTACCATTGAACCCGGCAAGCGTAGCGGAAAACCTTGTATTAGAGGTTTACGTATTACTGTCGATGACATTCTTGATTGCTTTGCATCTGGCATGACCGAACAAGAAGTTTTAGAGGACTACGACTATTTAACTCAAGATGATGTGAGAGCATGTTTTGCCTATGCCGCTGATAGAGAGCGGCACACCCGCGTTATTGCCGGATGAAATTATTATTTGATGAAAACTTGTCGCCTAAAATGGTGATAGCTTTGGCTGATATTTTCCCCGACTCCGCTCACGTAGACCGAATTGGATTAGGTGGTGGTTCGGATGATGACGTTTGGCTTTATGCTAAAGAAAATAGCTTTATGATCGTGAGCAAAGACTCTGACTTTTACGAAAAAAGCATTTTATACGGACACCCTCCCAAGGTAATCTGGGTAAAACGCGGCAACTGTACTAACCGACAAATTCAACTGCTACTGAGAAATAAAGTAGAAGTAATCACTGAGTTTTATCAAAATGAAGAGGTTTCATTTATTCGTATCACCTGATACCGACAATGTGGTCAGTATTTAAAAACGCAATAAAGTAATTTATATATGCTAAAAAAACCGGATAGCTCGACGGAGCAACAAGTGGGATTCCTCCCACATTTCCGGTGATTTCTTGCAGGATGACTTACGCTTTGATGGAGTGTTATGACCAAAAACATCTACTACGACCCGGAAGTTTACTACCGGGTGCAAATAAACAAACATGAAGCAAAGCTAAAAGCAGAAGGTCATCCTGATTCGACAATAGATGAAGGTCTTTTTGTTATGGAATGCTTAGCATTGATGGCTGGGCATAAATCCTATCTGAAGGATGTTAATGCAAGACTACTAAAATATCTTGAAGCCGGATTACCCTTGCCACCAGGGTTGAATAAATACCTAATTACTCAACTTAATTGGATTTCCAATGGTGCGGACGCTAACAATGTATTTAATATCACAGGGGGAAAAGGAACTAAAACCAGCCATGCCTTAAGAGATAAGGAAATTTACGACTTTTTAAAAAGCTTGGATAAAGACAAATACTCACTGAACGGCAGCCGAAATAAAATGTCTTCTTTTGAATATGCAGCAAAGCATTTTTGCACCAATGAAGGAACTGTGAAAAAAGCTTATGAAGGAGAGTCCATGAATCGAAAACTCACCAAGCTCATTCAAGATAAGCTATCCGATGGGCAACAGCTAGATCCTGAAAAAGAGGAAATGAAGAAAATTATCGAGCAGAACGCAAAAATGATAGCGGAGTTACAAGCTCAGTTGAAAGCCAAAAACCCACAGGAAATTATTGCCGCAACTGTTGAAAAGCTTAATAAAAGAAAGAAATAAAATAATGGCCTTGGGCGTCATTATAAATCAGTTTAAAGAATACCAAACCGAAGGTGGGAGTATGCGATTAATTGAGTATGATCAGGCAAGGCGTGGGCTTGTAAACCGTACCTAAAAATAAACTGTTTATCTTTGGGTATGAATTGCACTCCCAACTTCTCCAGAATGACCGCTACTTAAACAAACCCCTAGAGCGCGGTCAACATGTCAGCAAAAACCCGTAACATTTCGTTAGACGACAATATCATTGTCGATACATCCGAAGCAGCAATTCTAATTCACACGCCTGAAAAGTCATTAATCAAATGGCGCTCCACTGGCGAGCACAATATTCCGTTTATCAAGATCGGTCGTAACGTCCGTTACAGAACTAAAGATTTAAGAAACTGGATAGAAGCGCATATTCAAGGCGGCGCAATATGAAAACCACCACGGCGGCAAACCGTGGCAGCAAAAACGAAGAACAACATAATCATTTTAGCTTAGTCGCTACCCGTATCAAAGCCGAATTCATCAGGGCGTTAGCTGGGCTTGATTGCGGCATGGTCGATTTATTATTCTGGGTTGCTTACCTGACATGGGCTGTTTGCTATGTTAAGTAACTCTATAAATGAAATCGAAACCGCTTTCTTCAATCATGCCGCTGAAAATGGCGTGGTATTCACTGATCCATTAATTGCCGATGGTGTGTTGCATAGATCGCATGTTCAGGGCGATAAAGCAGCCAGCAAAAATGGGGCGTACATTCTCCACTATGACGGCAACCCGTCAGGCTGGTATCAACACTTTGTTACTGGTGTTTGTGGCACCTGGAGCTTAACCGGCAAACGTCAACCGCTTAGCAAGACGATGTTTGTACAGATCGAAGCAGGCAATAAACAGCGTCAACAAGAGCAACAGCAGCGCCATACTAAAGCAGCTATTAAAGCTCAGTCATTGTGGGCAAAATCAAAGCCCGGCAATCATTCATACTTAACCAAAAAACGCGTAGAAGCTCACAATTCCCGCGTTTATGGTGATGCGTTAGTGATTCCTATTTATGACGAAAGCAGCAGCTTAGTAAATCTGCAATTCATCAATGCAGATGGTTCTAAAAGGTTTCTGGCTGGTGGCAAAAAGAAATCATGTTATTCGACGATTGGTGAATTAAGCAGCAACACGCTACTAATCTGCGAAGGCTGGGCAACCGGCGCAAGTTTGTATGAACATAGCGGGCATGGTGTGATTGTCGCGCTGGATGCGGGCAATCTGGAACCGGTAGCGCGTGTTATGCGGCATTTATACCCAACTAACCAGATCATCATTGCTGGCGATAACGACGAATCAGGCACCGGACAAAAAGCAGCAAGAGCGGCGGCGTTAGCGGTTGGTGGCAAATACATAGTGCCGGAATTGGCTGGGTATGACTGGAACGACTTATTTAACATGGAGGGTGTGTAATGAACGAATCAACACAGCTTCTTATTGAAAATGCTGAATTAGATAACGAAGAATTTTTCTTTGACAGCGGAAATCTTCTAAATGATGTTCACAACGTTAACAATGTTCACACTCTTGATTTATCGTTAGCGGTTGATGCTGGACAGGAAGCCATAGCAGCGGCCAAACTGGTAATTGATAACGCCCTGGCAGAATGTGCCGACAATCCGGCAATCTTGGGCAGTGTCGAATTTGCTAATGCGCTCAAGATCATATCCGGCAATCAAGCATTGTGGTTTGAATATCGCACCAAAATAAAGGACGCTAAACCGTCAGGCGTGCCAATGGCAGATATTGATGCTATGGCCGGGCCACAATCAGCAAACGGTGATAAGCAGGATTCAGCAGCGGAGGAATTGATCGAGCTGGTAATGGACAAAGGCAGTCTGTTTTTTGACACCATTGCAGATAAAGCGTTTGTATCGGTTGATATGGATGGTGTTGAGCATACCCTAGCCATAAACAGTAAAACCTTTGTTGAATGGCTCAGTTTTGCTTATTACACCCACACCAAAAAAGGCAATGCAACCGGCAAGTCAGCCAGTGAAACCGCCATTAAACAAGCCAGTTTTGCATTATCGGGTATCGCCAAACATGACGGCGAAAACGAGCGCGTTTACTTACGGGTAGCAGATTTTAACGGCGGGCATCATTTGTTTGTTGGTGATGAGAAGCGGCAAGTTATTGAGGTATTGCCGACCGGCTGGCGCATTATTTCAAACTCACCGGTTAAGTTCTGGATGCCGGGCGCAATGCAACCGTTACCGATTCCGCAAGCGGGCGGTGATTTGTCGCAGTTGTGGCAGTTCGTAAATATTCCAGACCATGAAAGATTGTTAGTACTGGCGTGGTTACTGGAAGCAATGCGGGCAGAAACACCCAAGCCGATATTGGCATTATGCGGCACTCAGGGCAGCGCGAAATCATCTACGCAAAATAAGCTTCGACAATTGATTGATAACAATACCGTTAATCTTCGAGCCGCACCGAAGTCTATAGAAGATGTTTTTGTGTCGGCTGGCTGTAATTGGCTAGCAAGTTTTGAAAACCTATCCCACCTAACCCCAGCAATGCAAGACGCGCTTTGCACACTAGCAACCGGCGGCGGCTTTGCTTCGAGAACACTTTATACCAATTCCGAAGAAACTATTATCGAGGTGAAACGACCTGTTATTGTGAATTCAATCCCGAGCGTAATCACGGCGCAAGATTTAACGGATAGAGCTATATCAATCGAATTACCCCGTATTGCCTACCGTGAAGAATCCGAAATCAATGCAGCCTGGGAATTAGCCAAGCCTTCTATATTGGGTGGCTTGCTGGATCTTTTTGTTAAAACGCTGGCGTTAATGCCGACAGTGAAGTTAATCAATCCGCCACGCATGGCTGACTTTACTCGCTTAGGCGAGGCGATGGCGCAGGCACTAGGGCACCCAGTAGGCACATTCGATACGCTCTATAAAGCCAACAGAGCCGAAAGCATTGGGCGGGCGCTGGAAGCTTCACCGGTAGCGGTGGCATTGCGTGACATAGTTGAAGCTCATACCGGCCAATCGAGGTTGGTTTTTACTGGCACCATGAAAACCTTGTTAGAAAGGCTCGAAACCCACAAACAAGAATCCCATGCATGGCCTAAGTCAGCGCGCGGCTTGGGCGATATATTGCGAAGGCAGCAACCGGCATTATCATCATTAGGCATTGATATAGAAATCAGTAAACCCGGCAGGCATGGAATAAACGTTGAAATCAAAAAACGTGAACATCGTGAACATTGTGAACGTGGTTTAGAAGTTTTCCACGCCGAAAGAAAAATTCTGCACTCAAAATCAGTGGTTCAAGATGTGGAGCGTTTCTAATGGGGGCGTTGTCAAAAATAAGAGCCGCTGGTTTTGGCGTGTCATTAGTGGACGGTTTTATTGAGATCGACCCGGCCAGCAAATTAACATCGTCACAACGGGAGTTTTTGAAGCTTCATAAAGCGGAGATTGTCGAAGAATTGCAAGCGGATGACCTGGGAGCATTACCCCAAGTTAAACCGGCTGAAACCGACACCGCGGCAAATGACCCTACAAAAATGATAGTTGCTTCATGTGGTCAGTGTATTCAATTCAAGAGTTTCAATGATCATGGTCGGGGCGCGGGTACTTGCAATTCTGGCGTTCAATCCCCTGGCGTAAATTTTTGGAGCGATACCAAGCACCAATGCGACAAGTTTACGTCACGAGATTGGTGGATCGTTAAAACTGGCGAGTCATACAGCATTACAACCATCCCACCTTCAACCTATGCCGAAATGTTAGAGATCGAACCAGAGGCGATAATTATTCAACCAACGACAGTTTGCAGGTTAGAAAATGAGTAGTAAATATCCCGTTGAGATAGATGGCACAACTGGTGAGGTGGAGACCCTACCCCCGCAAAAAGGCCAGCGTTACCGCTGCAAGTTGGACACCATGCAGGATGTTAAACGGGAGATGACTAAGGTATATCGTGAGGCACGTTCTGGCGTAGTTGATGTGCAGGATGCTACCAAGTTGACTTGGTGCCTTCAAGCAGTTGCAAAAGTGATTGAAACGTCTGATTTAGAAAAACGCATTGAAGTATTGGAGAATAAAAAATGAGTCTATTAAATAAAAGGCTAATGAAGCTTGAAGATCAGCAAGCGGCAAAGGTTGTCGAAAGCAGAAAACTAAGTCCACAGGAAATCGTTGATAAAATCAAAACCTTGCTCCAAAAGGTCACAGAACGGCAAGCGCGGGTAGATGCAGGATTGGAGGTTTATCCTACATCACCAAATAATACTGAGGTGGATTGTAAAGCACTCGCCGCGAAGATATGCGGCATGTATGAATTAGCTAAATTGCAGGTTGGCAATGAACAATCTTAAAAACAGATTATCGAAACTTGAAGATCAGCAGGTAACGGAAGCTAAGCCATTGCCGCACAAATCTACGGAGGAACAACAGCTATTCATGGATATTATTATTGCTAAGATAAACGCTTCAAAAGGCCAGCCCAGAAAGCCTTGGGTAATTAGCCCGGTTCCCGATGGTATGGGCATAGTAGGAGCGCATCTTCACACTATGTTGAACCGATGCGCTGAAATAGAACTTAAAAAGGCGCTGGATACGAAGTGCTAATCGGTAACAGCTAACAGACAAATAGAAGCTCGGAATACGGCAGTTATTGATGTTTATTTGAATACCTTACTGCATCTTTTGGCGACGATTAAATCCGATAAATCCGGCCAGCGTCGAACCGAATAGCCAGATGGTGGCAGGAATAGGGATGGGGGCAACATTAGGTGTTAACAGATTGATATGATTATTCGAATCTATCGCAATAATCTGCCCTTTATCATTAATGCTCATTGCTTCTCTTAAATAGCCACTCGATAAAGAAACCAAGGTATTAAGATCAATAGCCGTTGTTGAGCCTGATTCCCACAAGGTAGCATGCGTGGTTGATGAGTAATGACCATTAATGTTGGCGTAAGTCACAGCATTACCTACGACCTGACCACTGTTGTTGATGTCAGCGGCATAACTCATGCCCCAATTCAGATCGCCTAATTCAATAGGTGTCGATAAGTCTGATTGCCACAAAACGGCATGCCCATAATATATGCTGCTTGGATTGGAAATACCCACCACCTGACCACTATTGTTAATGGCGGTTGCTAAGCCCCCCCCCTAGGGAGGTCATAGCAATGGGCGTCGATGAGCTTGATTGCCAAAAAAAAGCCTCAAAGCCACCATTTCCAGCGTTTCCGTAACCCACCACCTGACCGCTGTCATTGATGCCAGTGGCTTGACTAAAACCAGAACCGTTATACGGAGTACCAAGGTCAATAGGTGTCGTTGAACCGGGCTGCCACAAAACGGCGTGTTGGATACCGCAGTAATTGCATCCGCCGCTGCCATAGGTGCCGGAGTAGCTGTTTGAATACCCTATCACCTGACCACTGGCGTTGATGCCAGTAGCGTAACTATTACCGCCGATCACATAGTCCCAATGATCTCCACCTCCTAGAGCACCAAGCTCAATAGGTGTCGTCGAACCGGGCTGCCACAAAGTGGCGCGTTTGAGGCTATTATATCCGTAGCTGTAACCCACCACCTGTCCGCCATCGTTAATAGCAGTGGCAATATCATTAGTCCCCCACAGAGAGCCTAGTACAGTAGGTGTAGCTGAGCCGGGTTGCCATAAATCGGCTACGGTGATGCCGCCGTAACCCCACCCGTCAAAGCCTACCACCTGACCACTGGCGTTAATGGCAGTGGCATTAAAAAAGGTACTGCCACCGGCTGAATTAAGAAGTTGACTCACTGTGTAAGTTGCTGCCTGCATCTCCGGCGCCAACAACATTCCGCCCATTAAGGCCGATGTGATGAGATGCTTTTTAAATCTGAAATCCATGAATGAAACCTCTTGGCTATTTTTAGCCATAAATGACATGGTTAATACGATAAAAGTTATTTAATTCAAAAAAGGCAATCGAGTAATCCAGGCAACACAAACACTGTGATCTTCTGTATACAATGCAAATAGGTGTCGGCATTTACCCCTTAATTTACATGCAAAAGTTAGGCATGCATGATACGAATTCGCCAATTACTGTTACAGCTAGATAACAGATGAAATGTAATAAGGTATCTTAAGCATTGTTCGGGTTTTCCAAAAAGCCCGTAAAATTAAACAATTCAATGCAATGGCTTTAAAAGAGAACGCCATTGGCTAAAGCAAAAGCCAGAAGATAACAAAACAGCAATAACCAAGGACGGATAGCTCTTGCTTATTTGCGCATGAATTGCTGGCAATTGTTACGGTTGATTTAGCAGATTAATGACCGAAATTTATGCTCTGGGGCCACCAAACTATTTTGAAGCTTAATTTTCAAAGTTGACCAGAGGTTGACCCGTAAATTTTAGGTATAAAAAAAGAGCTTTGCAGATTGCATAAGCCCTTGTTTTATATGGTGCCTCGGGCCGGAGTCGAACCGGCACGTCCTTACGAACGAGGGATTTTAAGTCCCTTGCGTCTACCAATTTCGCCACCGAGGCATTGTAATCATTGGTGAGGTGCGCATTATATAGCATCAAAAAAAATAAACTA
>JAUYMX010000498.1 GCA_030699345.1 Methylococcaceae bacterium | reverse complement strand
CTATTTACAGCAAGTGTTTAAATTCGTTACGCCCAGCTACATGCATGTGCCCGTGATTGTTGATGCCGAAGGTCATAAGCTCAGCAAGCAAACATTGGCTCAGGCGGTAGATACCCACTCTCCCAGTCAGTTGATTTTTAAATTGCTGGGATTATTAAAACAACACCCACCTATTGAATGCCAAAATGCGCCAGTCAGCGAACTTCTCGATTGGGCCCAACAGCATTGGAACCCAGCGGCCTTAAAAGGTACCGTACAATTGGCTGTGGCAGGCTAATTGCCGTCTTTGCAAATTCAGGATAAATCATGTCAGATAATACAGTGTATGCCGTAAATCCTAGCGTTGCCGCCAACGCACACATTACTGCCGACAGCTATAAAACTATGTATAAGCAGTCAATAAATCACCCTGAAGCGTTTTGGGCGGAACAAGCCGAGCAGTTTTTAGACTGGAGCAAGCCTTGGCATACGGTCATGGATTGCGACTTTAACAAAGGCCATATTCGTTGGTTTGATGGCGGAGAACTTAACGTTAGTGTTAATTGTGTAGATAGGCATTTGGCAACCCGCGCTGATCAGGTCGCAATTATTTGGGAAGGCGATAATCCTACGCAGGATAAAAAAATAACTTATCGACAATTGCATGAGCAAGTCTGCCGCTTTGCAAATGTCTTAAAGAATTTAGGTGTCAAAAAAGGCGACTGCGTCTGTATCTATTTACCGATGATTGCCGAAGCCGCTACCGTGATGTTGGCATGTACCCGTATCGGTGCTGTGCATTCCATCGTTTTTGGCGGGTTTTCTGCCGAAGCCTTAAAAGACCGGATTATCGATGCCGACTGTCGCTACGTAGTTTGTGCCGATGAGGGTTATCGTGGCGGCAGAACGCTGCCCATAAAAGCCAATGTTGACCAGGCTGCGGTTGATTGTCCGCAGTTGGAAAAAGTTATCGTGATAAAAAATACCGGTAATCAGGTTGCTTGGCATGAGCCACGTGATGTCTGGTATCACCACGCAATGGCAACGACATCAAGTGATTGCCCAGCCGAGTCGATGGCCGCGGAAGATCCGTTATTTATCTTGTATACCTCAGGTTCCACAGGTAAACCCAAAGGCGTGGTACACACTACCGGCGGCTATTTGCTTTATGCCGCGATGACCCACAAATATGTGTTTGATTATCACGATGGCGATATTTACTGGTGTACCGCCGATATAGGCTGGATTACCGGTCACTCGTATATGATTTACGGGCCGTTATGTAATGGTGCGACTACGTTGATGTTTGAAGGCGTGCCTACTTATCCTGAAGCGGATCGGTTCTGGCGCGTTATTGATAAGCATCAAGTGACTATTTTTTACACAGCACCCACGGCCATCCGTGCGTTGATGGCGCAAGGTAATGAGTTTGTCACTCGTACCGATCGCAGCAGTTTGCGATTGTTGGGTAGCGTTGGCGAACCGATAAATCCGGAAGCCTGGGAATGGTACTACCACGTCGTTGGTGAAGCGCGCTGTCCGATTGTTGATACTTGGTGGCAAACAGAAACCGGCGGCATTTTGATTACGCCGTTGCCAGGTGCCATTGCTTTAAAACCCGGCTCGGCGACATTGCCGTTTTTTGGCATAAAGCCGGAGATTGTTGATAACGAGGGGCGTGTTTTAGAAGGCGAATCTGAAGGTATTTTAGTAATTGGCCGCTCTTGGCCTGGCCAAGCACGCACTATTTATGGTGATCATCCACGCTTTATCGACACGTATTTCAAAAATTATCCCGGCTATTATTTTGCCGGTGACGGTGCGCGCAGAGATAAAGACGACTATTACTGGATTACCGGGCGTGTTGATGATGTGCTCAATGTTTCCGGACACCGAATGGGGACTGCAGAAATTGAAAGTGCTTTGGTGCTGCATGAACATGTTGCCGAAGCAGCCGTGGTCGGTTATCCGCACAACATTAAGGGGCAGGGTATCTATGCCTATGTCACCCTGAATGTCGGAGTGCAACCTTCGGAGCAGCTACGACAGGAATTGATTGAATTGGTCAGAAAAGAAATTGGCCCGATTGCGCATCCTGATATTATCCAGTGGGCACCGGGATTACCAAAAACCCGCTCCGGTAAAATTATGCGACGTATCTTGCGTAAAGTGGCGGCTAACGAAATTGATAGTTTGGGGGATACGTCGACGTTGGCGGATCCTTCCGTTGTCGATGAAATTATTGATCATCGTGCTAACAAATAAATTAGATATTCGAGTCTGATTTTGGCTGTGCGCAGATTCTCTCGGCATCGTTTGGTATTAATGGACAGGCTGAAGCGTGTCGCGTTATATGTTGCCTATGGTTTTGTGTTGTCATCGGTGGGCTTATGTTTGCTGTTCCGTTGGGTGCCGCCACCAACATCGATGTTCATGCTCTATCGGCATATTGAAGATTTGGCCGATAAAGGCACTTTTAAACACATTGAATATCATTGGGTTAGTGCCAAAGCCATCTCCCCGAATATCGGGTTGGCTGTCATTGCAGCCGAAGATCAGCGTTTTTTTCAGCATTCAGGGTTTGATTTGCATGCCATTCAATCTTCAATTGATGTCTATATGGACGGCGGTAAGCTCAGAGGCGCCAGCACTTTGTCGCAGCAAGTGGCTAAAAATTTATTCCTGATTCCGTCTAAAAGTTTTATTCGTAAAGGGCTGGAAGTCTGGTTTACAGTTTTGATTGAAGTGTTGTGGAGTAAAGACCGGATCTTGGAGGTGTATTTGAATATCGCCGAATTTGGTGATCATTTATTTGGCGTTGAAGCAGCCAGCCAAAATTATTTTGGTAGCTCAGCCAAGCAATTAAGTCGCCCGCAGGCGGCGTTACTGGCAGGGACGTTGCCCAACCCCATTGTTTTTCAAGCCAGGCGACCATCAAGTTATTTACTTAAGCGACAACATTGGATTCTCAGGCAAATGCAAAATCTAGGTGCAACAAGTTATCTAAAAAGCCAGTGAACTTTATGAACTCAGCTGATTTATAACGCTATAATATTCACGAAAATCAAGTACGCCCGTACTAAGTTATCTAAAACCGAGATTGATCAATCATGACCATGTATATCACCCATTCAAAACACCGTCTTTTAATCAGCAGCTTAGCGATTTCAGCCGTTTTATCCGGTTGTGCAACTACCGGCGAAGAGGTGAAAAATGAGGATCCCTGGCAAGGGTGGAATAAAGGCACTCAATCGTTTAATGATGATGTCGATGATGCCGTGCTGAAACCGTTGGCAAAAGGCTATTTGAAAGTGACTCCGGATCCTGTTGATCAAGGAATTACTAACTTTTTTAGCAATCTTAATGACATTGGCGTAACAGTTAACGACTTATTGCAATTTAAACTGACTCAAGGTGGGATGGATGCAAGTCGCTTTTTAATCAATACCACAGTCGGCGTTGCCGGTTTTTTTGATGTGGCGAAGATGATTGACTTGCCTAAACACAACGAAGACTTTGGTCAGACTTTAGGCTTTTGGGGAGTGCCTTCAGGTCCTTATTTGGTGTTACCTTTTATGGGGCCTAGTTCTCCGCGCGAAGCCGTTGGCAGTATTGGTGATGCATTGTTAAATCCGCTTACCTATACCTTTGCTTTTGCTGGCGCCGGCGCAGCCGTGAGTGCAATTAATGTCGGCGCAAAAGCAGTTGATGTTACCGATACTCGCGCAGGATTGTTGACTACCGAAAAAATTGTTGATGAAGCTTCGGTAGACCGTTATAGCTTTATTAAAAATTCTTATCAGCAGCGTCGTGAAAGTCTGGTGCATGACGGCAATATGGCTGAAGAAGACGAAGTGCAGTTAGAAGACATTGATGAGCCTTCATCTTCAAGTCCTGCTAAAAAGCCTGTGGTCTCCAATCAAAACGTTAAAACACAAAATAGTACTCCAGCGCCAGTTATCGATAACTCTGGATTACCACCAGTACTTGATAACTCCAGGCATATGCTGGAATTATCCTCTCCTGACAAATAAATTAAGTTCTATCAGCCAAAGATGACCTGCTTTTAACGTGATCATCTTTGGCTTTTCTTTTAAGGAAAGCTTGGTAGTAATTGTTAGTGCCAAGATTACTTTAGCTTTTACTGATAAAAATCATTTTTAATGTCAAAACAGCCTCCTTTGCGTCCGGAACATGATCATCAACAATGTGTCAGTAAGGCCTTGGGCACTGCCGAGCAGTTATGTATGCTTCGCGGTGTGCAACTTACTCCCATTCGTCATCAGGTATTAGAATTGATCTGGGATAGTCATAAAGCTGTTAAGGCGTATGAGTTACTGGATCGCATTAGACCGCTTCAGCAAGCAGCAAAGCCCGCAACCATTTACCGAGCGCTGGATTTTTTGATTGAACAAGGTCTTGTTCATCGGGTTGAAAGTTTAAATGCGTTTGTGGGGTGTCGTTGTTCAGGGCAACAGCATGAGCAATTGTTGCTAATTTGTAAGCAATGTCAGGAAGTTGAAGAACGATCTGCGGCTGACGTGATGAAAACTCTTGCACAAGAAGCTGAGCAGGCAGGATTTATAATTCATAGCAAAGCAATTGAAATTCATGGTATTTGCGCTAAATGCGCAAGTAAATCTCAGTTGTAATGCCCACTCCGTCGCGTGCATATAATGTGTAACTTTTTAAAGTTACTGTGCGCTTGATGTCATAAAAATCTGTAAAAATAGCTATTGGCCTGTTATAAAATTGTTATATTATAACATATCGATATTGTCACAGTAATGTTTGGGCTCTTCAAATTGATAACCTTGGATGTCAGATGAACAAAAAACTTAGTTTTATTCTCTTATCAATCAGTAGTCTGGTCGCACATGCCGATGCTGATAGCGCTAAAAAATCGGTAGTCTTGAATCAGGAAAACGATGTTAAAGAACTTGATGAGGTAGTCGTTGTCAGTACGGCCTTAAAACACGCGACCTCAAAATCTGCTAAACCGGTCACTGTGTTGTCCGGTGATCTCTTGCGCAGCAAAGTGGGTAGTACTATTGGCGAAACGTTAAAAAACGAACTTGGCATTACTACGCAATCGTTTGGTTCTGGGGTCGGTACGCCGGTAATTCGAGGCCAGGCTGGTCCCCGAGTTAGGGTAATGCAAAATAGCATGGGCAATAATGATGCGTCTTCGCTAAGCCCTGATCACGCCAATGGTGTAGAGCCGATTTTGGCTGAGCGGGTAGAGGTGCTACGCGGCCCAGCAACATTGTTATATGGCAATGGTGCAATTGGCGGAGTTGTTAATGTCATTGATAATCGTATTCCCGAGGTTGTACCTGGTAAGTTAGTCGGCGGGGCAGGTGAACAACGGTATGATTCAGTGACTAACGAAAGCGCCAGTGCTCTTAAGTTGGAAGGTGGCAAGAATGGCTGGGCTTATCATTTTGACGGTTTTTACCGTGATCAAGGTAATACTCATATTGGTGGGCGGGCAATTGACGAACAGGCGGTTCGAGTTAATGAACCGGATTTTGCAGCAGCAATAAATCCTGATGGATTGATAGTTAACACGGAGGGGCGAACTCGAGGTGGTTCTGCAGGGGTTTCTCGTATTGGTGATGCAGGATTAATTGGCGCTTCTATCAATACCTTGGAAAGAAATTATGGTATTCCCTCTGACGGCAGTGGTGGTCTGCCCGTAACCGTAGAACTAAAGCAGACTAAATATGATTTCAAGGGGCAGTTAAATAAGCCGTTCTCATTTGCTGAGCAAATACGAACAAAGTTTGGCTACACCGATTACCAGCATCAAGAATTGGATGCGGGCACGCCGACAACTACTTTCTTAAATAAAACCTATGAAAGTCGTCTGGAGCTGGAGCATCAGCCGATTGGTGCTGTGCGCGGTGTATGGGGCTTTCAATCCACCAATAGTGAATTTACCGCTGTTAGTGCTGATGGCTCAGCCCCATTGGTGCCCAAGTCGGACATTGATTCATACGGATTGTTTGCGGTGGAATCCTTCAAATCAGGTGTCGTTACTTATGAATTTGGTGGGCGCGGTGAATGGCAGACCATATCACCAGAAAATCGTAATAGCCTGACTTATTTGCCGATCAGTGGTTCGGCATCAGCGTTATGGGATGTAACTGATCAACATCAACTAAGTTTGGGAATTACGCACTCGCAACGTGCACCTTTAATCCAGGAATTGTTTTACGATGGAGTTCATGAGGCGTCGCGTAGTTATGAGTTAGGCGACGCTAATCTTACCCGTGAAGTGTCTAATAATTTGGACTTGGGTTACCGCTATCAAGCCAGCTGGATGACAGCAGAAATAAATTTGTTTCACAACTGGGTGAGTGATTATATCTATCAACAGCGAGCTGACTATTTGTACGATGAAGATGCAGGTACATTTGTTTCTAATTGTCCTCTTGGCGCATGTATTCCGGTTGAAGAAAGTCAGCAAGCTGCGGCAACTTTTAAAGGCTTTGAGGCTCAAACTATAATGCCATTGATGCAAAATAATTATGGCGCTTTAGATTTGACTTTGTTTGGTGATTACACGCGAGGTAAGTTTGATAAAGGTGGGGACGTGCCCAGAATGCCGCCATTGCGCTATGGATTTCAGTTGAGTTATGAAAAGAATGATCTCTCGACGAATGCAAGGTTGACACGTGGCGAATCCCAAACATATTCTGGCGAAAACGAAACACCGACACCTAGTTATTTATTGCTAAACCTAGGCGCCCAATATCGATTGGCTGGTTTTCATAAATCTAATATTTTACTGTTTGCAAACGGTAAAAATATGCTGAATGAAAACATCAGAAATTCAACGTCATATTTGCGCAATTTCGCCCCGGATCCAGGACGCAGCGCTGAAATAGGCATCAGGATAAGCTATTAATATTGGTGCGTGACCAGTCTAATATCTATTTCAAGAAGTCAGGTCTTCTGTGCATTACTGAATTGGGTAAAGAAATAGGTTGCTAAATTCAGTAATGTCTTTATAATACACCAAATCAATCGCGGGGTGGAGCAGCTTGGTAGCTCGTCGGGCTCATAACCCGAAGGTCGTAGGTTCAAATCCTGCCCCCGCTACCAGATATAACTGATTGATTAAAAAGGATTTTTAATCAAACGCCATCGGTTAAAACACGCTGAAAAATAGACGCAAGTGCACCATATAGGGCACTTGTGAATTTTCAGAGGACATTTTCAATATGTCCGTGTTCAATCGGAAGCTGTCATTATGACAACGTCAAACGAAAAAAATGCACAACCCTCACTCAGTGAGGGTTATTCGCAAAATCAATCATCTGTAGAATATCAACATTGTCCGGCCTGCAATTCTCTGGCTGACTATCCGTTACATCCGCTTTACAATCCTGATCCATTAAAAACATTCCTAATATGCCATTCGTGTGGGCATAAAAACGGCGATGTGGCGATTTTTTATATTGTCAACTCGAACACAACCCATCAAGAAATAGCCTCGCCAAGCTTTCCAACAGAAGCTGAAGCCAAACGGTTTGCAGAAATTCTCAGTTTAAAAAAATCGGATGGTTATCAGTTAAAGCATGGCATTGCCGAATTTAACGGAGAACATGACCAGCAAGCGCGGCTTGATCTTATTCATCATCTGGCATGGGGCCGAAACGTATTATCCTGGCTGGTTGAATTGCGTCCGGAACAGACGAGCGATGAAGAATTAAGAATCATAGCCAACGCGTTAAAACTCAATGGTTATTCGCTACCTATATTCCGTGACCAAATTTTAATTGAAGGGATTTAGTTATGGCGACTATCCGCAAAATACAACGGCAATCCGGTGTTGTTTACAAAGCCATCATCAAAAAATCTGGCGTCGAGCTTAAATCCAAAACCTTCAAGTTAAAGCGTGATGCGACTACCTGGGCCAAACGCATTGAAGCCGATGAGGAGATGATGGAATCATTAGGCACTCGGGGTGCCGGGATGCGCTTTTCTGAATTGGTTGATGAGTACATTGGCCAATGGCAGGGCAAAGACGAAAAAAACCAATTCATTCGAGCAGGCTATTGGTCTGCAGTGTTTGGCAATTATAAACTGGTTGATATTACGACCGACCTAATCCGGCAACAGCTCAAAGAATTTGAAGCGGGTAAATGCTTGCGTGGTGATGGCAGTGGAAAAAGTAAAGCCACGACCCGGAGTCGATCTGCGACCACCGTCAACCGTTATCGCTGCGTATTAAGTTCGATATTTAAGTACGCTGTGCAGGAAGGCTTTTTAACGGTCAACTTAGTGTCTCGTGTGCCCGGTCGACGAATCAGCAATCAACGTACCCGATTTTTAAATGAGGATGAGCGCACCCGGCTATTATTGGCGTGCAAAAATTCCAGTTGGGATAAGTTGCATATCTTGGTTTTGATGGCCATGACCACGGGGATGAGAAAATCTGAATTAATCGGACTGCGTTGGTCTACGGTCGATTTTGATAAAAATCTGGCTTTTTTAGGTGATACCAAAAACGGTGAAGAGCGTTATTGTCCGATTCCTGACTTTGTAGTCACTGAATTAAAGCGCTTCCGGCAAGTGGGCAACGGCTACTTATTTCCAGCGACAAGCGGTGACCAGCCGTTCGAATTTAAAAAACACTGGTTTAGGGCGTTACGCGATGCGGGTATTGAGCATTTTCGTTGGCATGATTTGCGCCATACCTGTGCAAGCATGTTAGTTATGCATGGCGCGACCTTGTTCGAAGCAGGGCAGGTGTTGGGCCACAAGAGCGCCCAAACAACTATGCGCTACGCACATTTATCGACTGACCATAAATCTGCACTGGTTGACCGTGTAATGAGTCTGGCGGTGCATTTATGAAATCAACTCAACACTGCAATAGATAATACCCAGTTTAACCAAGCCTAGCTCGACGGAGCGAAAAGCGGATTCTCAACCGCCCGGCTTGGTTTCTTTTTTGAGATTTGCACTTTTTGAGCGGTGTTTATATGAGTATTTTTGAACGATTGGAATTAAATATATTCCAAAGACTAGAAGAGGGCTTACCGTTGCCCGATGAAATGACACTTGGCGAAATAGCAAGGCTTTGGGCGACAACTTCGGATAAGTCGAAAAATTATGACATCGACCAAGCGATTAGGTTGAGAGTCAAAGTGATGCGTGAGGCTTTCAAGTCAGGAAGTCTACAGGGCGTTGATATGGCAACACGGGAGGAAGCCGAAATAGCAGCCGATGAAACACGGGGGCCGCTTGACTTGATTCCATTTGCAGATTCGAACCGGTTGAGAATTATGCGGGAGTGTAATGGTCACATCATAATCAGAAAATCTGATTTTATTGCCTGGCTTGAAAGCGAAAAAACCCCAATGCCTGTTAACTGTCTGTTGGATAGGTGGGGTCTGGATACATTTTCTAGTGATGTGGACGCATTGCGAGTCAAGGAGCAAGTTATAAGCAAAGAACGTAAAGATAAGGCTGAAGTTCAAGATATTGGCAAGCGGTATAAAGAAAAATACAAAGATCAACCTGATGTGCTGAATTGCAGGCAGGCTAAAAAATTGCCCGTATTAAAACAATATTACAAAGATTATCCTGGCAATGACCCGGTAAAGCCTGATATGTGGCTTGAACTCCCAGCGGGCCCGAAGGGGGCTGAGAAAAAGAGCCTTAAAGAATTTATTCCCACCCTTGATTAACTCCCTGATAACTCCCTGATAACTCCCTTTATTCCCCTATTTTCGGGAGTTTTCTAGTTTTGTAAATTGCCCCCATCGACGCGAAACGCGGCGATAATCTTCTAAATAACAGGGGCATTTATGCAAACAAATCAAAATCAAATCCAGCCACAAGCGCCAACGCTTGACCAAATTGAATCGCTGGACAACTTCCAAAAAAAATACGCGGACAAATTCACACCCGGTCAATTGATTTGGTTTCTCAGAAACCGCGACAAAAACGGCCTATCCGATAGCGGCGCTGTGATTTTGTCAGCGCGTAAGTTCTATATCAACGAACCTCTTTTTGCTAACTGGTTCGCCAGTCAAAAAGCTTAATTTTTCCATTCAATACGACTCACCAGCGTGGCGCTAGATTGCGTCCGAGTCTTACCGATGGCAACGGGAATATTAAGCAATGACTGATATGAACTTTTCAAATGATTTTCCAATTATGAATGATGCTGAGATTAAAAACCCGGCGGTGGTTATGAACACCCTGCATTTAATCAAGCAGCACTTAACAAAATGCCAGCAAGGCAATATTGCAGTATCAGCGGGAGGTATTGCCGATCTACTCGATGAGGTGATACTTGTCGCACAGGGCAAAATTCAACCCTATATAGAAATAAAACAAAGCGCCAAGATGTTAGGTCATTCAATTGCGGACAAAATTGAAGGCGCTATTGATGAGTGAGTCTAGGCTTGAATATGCGCTGGCTTATGCGAAATTAGGTTGGCTTGTTCTTCCGGTTTTTTCAATTGGCGATGATGGCAACTGTCGGTGTGGTAGGTTATGCAAAAAACCCGGTAAACATCCGATGGTTAATTGGTCGAAAGAAGCCAGCACAGACCCGGCAAAAATAACCTTGTGGTTTCGACAATGGCCGGAGGCGAACATAGGCATTGTGACCGGCGAGGTGTCGGGTATTTTTGCGTTAGATATTGACCCAAAAAACGGCGGTGAAGAATCACTGGACACTATTGAGTCGAAACATGGCCGCGTGCCTGATGACGTGCTGGCTGTCACTGGGTCTGGTGGTAAGCATTTTATTTTTAAATACCCTGGCAAGCTTGGCGGTTCAACAACTAACCTTTGGCCGGGCATTGATACGCGGGGCGATGGTGGTTATATCGTGGTTGCGCCTTCCAATCATGTTAGCGGTGGCGTGTATTTTTGGGATGCTGAAGCCGATCCGTTAGCAGGTGCGGAGCCTGCCTATACACCGGAATGGTTGTTGCAAAAATTGCGTGAAAAAAATCAACCCGTCAGACAAAGCCAATCGGCCACCACTGCAAAAAGTTTACCGCGTGATGAGATCAAGCGGGTACGTGTGGCGCTTGGTTATATTCCTGCTGATGACCGCGATACTTGGCGCAATGTTGGCATGGCATTACATGCCACCTGCGCAGGAGATCAAGCCTTTGGCCTTTGGTGCGAGTGGTCGCAACAGTCCGATAAGTTCGATTTAAAAGATCAGCGCCGGGTGTGGGAATCGTTCAAGCCCAGCGGGGGCATAACCTTGGCGACTTTGTTCAGTATGGCAAAGACAAATGGTTGGGTTGCACCTGAACCAGTCCGACAAGCTGAACCGTGTCTGGCTGCAATAATACCGACCGCTTTTAATGTTCCCGCCCTCCCTGGCACTGATGCTCGAGATGGTACCGCTAACACCCGCGCATTGACTGAGCAGGGAAATGCCTGGCGCTTATGTGATGCCCATGAAGGTAATATTTTTTATATTCCTGAAGTGAAGTCATGGCTGTTTTGGGGTGGCTGCTCCTGGCAATGGGATTTTGACGGGGCTTTGATTCGTCAATTAGCTGCGAAATTACCTAAACAGATTTATGACGAAGGCGGCGACCATTTAGCCAATGCGGAGCTGTTCGCAAAGTGGGCGAGATCATCACAAACGGCGCGAATTATTGAATCGACTGTGGGCTTACTTAAAGATTTTGCACAAGTGCGATTGCCCTTATCTGCCGTGGATTCTGACCCGTTTATTATCGGGATTGATAACGCTAATCAGGTGCTTGATTTACGCAGCTGCTTGGTAAGAAAAGCAAAGCAAAGCGATTTTATCACCAAGGCGCTAAATGTCGACCTATTGGGTGACCCTTCCAAGGCTCGGCGCTGGCTAGAATTTTTAGCGCAAGTATTCGGCGATGACGTCGAGTTAATCGACTGGTTAAAGCGCTGGTGTGGTTACTTACTGACCGGATCAACGTCTGAAGAGGTCTTTGTGTTTTGTTTTGGACTGGGCGCCAATGGTAAAAGTGTTTTAGCTGAGATCATTCGCTCGATTATGGGTGACTATGCACGCGCCATTTCAGCGGACACTTTGACGGAATCAAAACGGCAAGCGGGCAGCGCAACGCCTGACTTATTCGCGCTTATAGGCGCACGCTTGGCATTGTCTGCGGAAACTGAAGATGGTGCGGCCTTAGCTGAATCGTTAATCAAGAGCATGGTTTCTGGTGATGCCATGACCGGGCGTAAACTTTACGGTGATGAGGTGCAATTCGTACCGCAATTTAAACTCATGATGCTGGGTAATCATAAGCCGGTGATTCGAGGGAATGATTTTGGTATCTGGCGGCGTGTTCGGTTGATTCCTTTTAGGCGTACCTTCAAGGCTGAAGAGCGTGACTCTGGCCTAAGGGTTAAGTTAAGAAGCGAGGCACCACATATATTAGCCTGGATGGTTGAGGGCTGCTTGGACTGGAAGCTGCGAGGCTTGCGTGACGTTCCCGCCGCCATTGCCACGGCCACAGGTTCGTACCAAGAGGAGCAGGATTTAATAGGGGCTTGGCTAACTGAGTGTTGCCAGTTAGCCCCCACTACAGAGACACCGACCAAAGAGATCTACAACAATTATAAAGTTTGGGCATTCGATAATGGATTGCGCCCGGTTAGCAATGTCGCATTAAGCAGAAAGCTTTCTGAGCGCGGCTTCAGTTATCGTAAAACAAACGGTAAAAGTCTATGGCGTGGGCTTTATATTGCCTGTTCCGATTACCCTGATGATTATCCGTACCAGCAAAAAAGTGGTTAATCAGTGCTCAAGTGCTCATTTATTCCTATTTTACCTAAAGTAGCCATAGAAGTGGTTACTAAGAGACTTTAGGTAAAAACCACTTAAATGAGCACTTGAGCACTGAATAAGACAATACAAGCCGATTTATAAATCAACGCGTGACCGATAATGAACAGACAAACGGTCACAAAGTTGATGGGTTGATAGCAGGGTGGGGGGGTTAAAACTCAACAAAAAAATCATATCCCTTTGCCACGCCCTAGATACATTTATGCGTGAGTTGAATTAAATAGAGAAAGCCCATGATAATCATTCGTATTTGTATTTACTATTTAGATCATTAACACGGTGGGCGGGTTAAAACTCAACAAGAACACAACATCCCTTTGCGTCGCCTTAGATAAATTTTCGTTGAGTAAGTTTTTGAAAATACAAAAAGCCGCATGATAATCATTAGTAATCGCAACAATAAAACAGGCAACACTATGGGAGGAGAAAACAACTCCCTACAACTCCCTTTATTCCCTGATTTACGGGGATTATTCAGCTAGATAGCATGAGGCCATAAAGCTCATCCCCCATTGGCTAAGAGTTTTCCGCAAATCAGCCTTCTGATATTGCAGCCAACACATAACGGCTGCGATAGCAGCAAGGAAAAAACAAAAATGCCATTTTTAAAAGACATCGAGCCGTTCGAGGCGCATATCCGGCCCTATCTTGGCGATAAATTTCACCAAGTCTTGCGAGAGGACTTTTCGCATATTGCCGATGCCCGCCGCGCTGGTATGGCGGTTAAAGCCGCGTGGGTTGATGTGGAAAGTGATATGAAAATTGGACAAGTCGAGCCCAAAGCGATCAAAGGTTTTGAATTGCTGTTTGAACATACTGCGCACCAAATAGACGTCCTGGAACGAACCAAGCGCGATGAAGAATTTCAAGCCCTACAAAAATCATCTGCCCGTTGGCCGGGAGGAGAAGAAATGACATTTTCACCAAAAAACAACAACGGTTTTTATACCAAATCGCAAAAAATCGAAACCTCATACAACACTAGCGGCCCGTCCGTTGGTAAATTGTTGAAAGGTCTAATCCTGGGCGCAAACGGTGACGCCGTATTGACGAAATCATTAGCTGAAGGCACCAAACAGCGCAGGCGGTTATAGCGTGCCCGTTGAAACCATGCCTGGCTTTATCGACTTACTAAGAAATAAGTCAGTGTTGCAACAAGCCGGCGCGCAAACGGTGCTATTGAACAGCAACAAGGTGAATATGGCCACCGTCATATCTGACCCAACACCAGGTTAGCGTGCAGAAAGTGCCGCCGTCTCTGAAAGTGATCCGGTGTTTGGTCAAGTCGCTTTTGCACCTAAATCACTGGCGGTACTGGTGAAGGTATCGCGTGAATTATTAGCCGACTCTTTGAATATCGAACAAATTTTAGAAGATACCCTGGCTAATGCCTTGGCGTTACAGCTCGACTATGCCGGTCTGTATGGTTCAGGGTCAAGCAATCAACCCTTAGGATTAAAATCAGTGCTGACAACGGCAACACGCAATCAGGTACTGGCGACCAACGGCGCGAAATTGTCGGCACAAGGGTTTTATTTACCTATCCATACGGCCGCTAAAAAAGTTTCTGAAGGCAATGATGCCGCCAGTGCCGTGGTGCTAAGTCCGCGGACGTTTTTTGACATTCAGGGCTTTACCGACACCACTAACCAGCCGTTAAAGCCGTCCGCGTTCATTGAAAATAATTTAAGTTTTTATGAAACCAACTCAGTGCCCAACACCCTGACCACCGGCACCTCAAATGTGACCTCTGAAATATTCACCGGCAACTTTAGCAACTTGTTGTTGGGTCTACGTCAGCAGCTTGAAATTCAAGTGATTACCGAAACATTTGCTGGAAATCTTCAGGTTGGGTTCCTGGCTCATTTACGTGCCGATTGGCAAGTGGCCAGAACCAACAGCTTTTGGTTAACACAAGGCGTGCTGTCAGAAGTTTAACGAAAGCCTTCGGGCATGGAGGCCCACGCCATCCGGTATGCGGCGTGCTGCACCGGCAAGGTTCGTGGATGCCTGGTAAACATCGTTCGAGCCACTACACCGCCCCGGCTTTCCGTGTGGCGGTGTTTTTACCACATAAACTAATCAGGAATTTTTAAAATGAACCAACCAACAATCACAGAAGCACAAGCCGCCCAACTCCTGGAAGGCATTAACCGAATCGCCGCCCTCTTAGATGATTTACTGTCGCGCATACCGGAGGCAGTCCATGACGATACGATTTAACCAACGCTGGAACGGTTACGCAGAATATGACGTTGCCACATTGGACATTTACCGAGAGGCCAAACTTGTGGCTGAAGGCATAGCGCAAGTGGTCGAGATTGATAGCATCTACCGGCCAAATCGAGGCACGTTGGTTGCTACCACCACGGCACAAGCCAAGGTGTTGGCCGCAACTGACAAGAAAATCTATATCAAAAGCTTAACGTTTGAATCCAGCGATAGACTAAAAATAGGCTTTGGTGCAAGTTCTGCCGCCGCCATTACCGCCGCTGCAACTGGAACCGTTTTTAGTGGGTTTGAAGAAATGAACCTAACCATTCCTGCAAGTAGTACGCATGTGGGGTATGTGTCAGTGGGAACCAACGTCGATTTTATCTACGTTACCTCAAACATTTGATTAATAAAATGACACCCTGGCAGCGTTTAGGCTTTGGCTCATACGGCGATTATTGGCACAGTCAACGTCATAAAAAACCGCTACTTCGAAAATCTAAACCGGCCTAGTGCCGGTTTTTTTATGCCTGTCATTCTTAAGACCTTCGGGTTTAAGCTGATATGGTCTAATTTAATTTATTCTGAATAACGGTGTTTTTTTAACTAAAAACGTCAAAAATATTTATTTTTTTACATGCCATCGATTGAGCATTTACACCAAATAGGGCAGCGCATTAACACCCATACAAGGCACCTTGATTTTTATTTAAACGCTTTTAAACACCTTGACCTTCGGGCACCTTGTTGGTAATATGTTGATTAAGGAAGAGTTTCAGCGTGTTAGGTTGTTTTAGCTGTCTCTGGGGGGCACTCATAACCCGAAGGTCGTAGGTTCAAATCCTGCCCCCGCTACCACATTCAGAACCCCTTTATGGGGTTTTTTATTTTTTGGGCTTCTGGTTGATGTCCAAAAACTAAGTTAATGGAAGAGCCTTTGGCTCTTTTTTTATGTGCAAAATTTAATGAGGTCGCAATGAAACAGGCTCCCGAGCATTTGAGTGCGTTAATTGAGCCGATTGTTGAGGGGTTGGGTTACGAATGTGTTGGCATCGATTATAACCCTCACCCAAAGCACGGGTTATTAAGAATATATATAGATAGCGAGAAGGGAATTCTTGTTGAAGATTGTACAAAAGTTAGTCACCAGATTAGCGGGGTATTGGATGTGGAAGATCCTATTCCCGGCAATTATCAGTTAGAGGTGTCTTCGCCAGGCGAGGACAGGCCATTCTTCAAAGTGAGTCAATTTGAACGCTTTATCGGCAATACGGTATTAGTTAATCTATTCAAAACTATTGATGGCCGAAGAAAGATTACTGGTGTGATCAAACAAGTTGATGGCGACGTTATCACTTTGCAAGACGGTGAACAGATTTTTGAGGTGGCTTTTGCGGCGATGAGTAAAGCTCGCTTAGTCCCTGAGTATTTAATTGAAAAAGGAGGGCGCAGTGGCAAATAAAGAGATTTTGTTGGTAGCAGAGGTTTTTTCCAACGAGAAGGACATCGATAAAGAGGCGGTTTTTCAAGCGATAGAGTCAGCATTGGAAGCAGCCACAATTAAGCGTCATGCCAATCAAATTAAAACTCGTGTAACAATTGATAGAAAAACTGGCGATTACACCACTTACCGTTGCTGGGATGTGGTTGATGCAAATGATAAAATTGACGGTGATGTTGAATTTCCCGAAACGCAGATTTTGCTTGAAGTGGCAAGATTTGATAACCCTGATGTTCAAGTAGGCGACGTTGTTGAGGAAGAAATTGAATCCGTAGATTTTGGACGTATTGCTGCCCAAACTGCTAAGCAAGTGATTATCCACAAGGTACGTGAAGCTGAGCGTAAAAAAATCGTCGATGCCTATAAAAGTCGCGTGGGCGAGCTGATTACAGGTATTGTCAAACGTATAGAAAAAGGTAGCATTTACCTTGACTTGGGCGGGCATGTCGAAGCTTATATTGCTAAGGAAGATATGATTCCTCGTGAAGCTGTTCGCATCGGCGACAGAATTAGGGGGTATTTAAAAGATGTTCGATTAGAGCCGCGTGGCCCCCAATTGTTTGTAAGCCGGACTGATGCGCAACTATTGGTTGCTCTTTTTAGATTGGAAGTGCCCGAAGTTGGCGAAGGTTTGATTTCAATCATGGGCGCAGCAAGAGATCCGGGCTCCAGGGCGAAACTGGCGGTAAAGGCCAACGACCCAAGATTAGACCCTGTTGGTGCTTGTGTTGGTATGAGAGGATCAAGGGTGCAAACTGTTTCCAATGAGTTGGCCGGTGAGCGTGTTGATATTATTCTCTGGAATCCAAGCGAAGCCCAGTTTGTGATTAATGCCATGTCGCCTGCAGAAATTGAGTCCATAGTCATTGATGAAGACAAGCACAGCATGGATTTAGCCGTAAGCGCTGATAATTTGTCACAGGCAATAGGCCGTGGCGGCCAGAATGTTCGGCTTGCTAGTCAGTTGACTGGTTGGGAGTTGAATGTTTTAGATGCGTCTAAAGCAGAAGAAAGCAGTGAGGCTGAAGCAGAAAAAATTATTCAAATGTTCATGGCTCAGCTTGATATTGATGAAGATATTGCATCAATTCTAGCTGAAGAAGGCTTCAATACGGTCGAAGAAATCGCCTATGTGCCAGTCAGTGAAATGTTGGAAATTGAAGGTTTTGATGCAGATTTGGTTGATGAGTTAAGAACTCGTGCCAAAGATGCGTTATTGATTAGCGCCATTGCCGCCGAAGAAAAAATTGAAACTGCTGAGCCTGCACAAGACTTGCTAGAAATGGCAGGGATGGACAGAGACTTGGCTTATGAAATGGCAGGACGGGGAATTATCACAATGGATGATTTGGCCGAGCAATCGGTAGATGATTTGTTGAGTTTATCCAATGTGGATGAAGAGCGTGCGGCTAAATTGATTATGAAGGCCCGCGAGCCTTGGTTTGCTGAGGCAAAAAGCGAGTAGGAAAGGGGTTACAGATGAGCAATAAAACAGTACAACAATTAGCAGAGATAGTGAAAATTCCTCTGGAAAAGTTATTAGAGCAGCTCAAAGAGGCCGGGCTATCTGCGACCGCCCCTGATGATGTTATTAATGAAGATGAAAAAATGCAGCTGCTTGCGCATTTACGCAAGCGCCATGGCAAAGATGATGAGTCTGCTGAAAATTCACCACGACGTGTCACTTTAAAGCGCAGATCCGTTACCGAATTAAAGCAGGCCAGCGCACCTGGAAGTGGTACTAAAACGATCAGTATTGAAGTGCGTAAACAGAAAACTTATATCAAGCGTGAAGCTGAAGCAGATGAGTCCAAGATAATAAGCGCTGCAAAACCTATTGTTGAGGAAGAGCTTTCTAAGCAAGTGGTGGAAAGTCTTACTACTATAGAATCTCCTGTATCGCCTGAAATAATAGCTGAGGTCTCATCTGAGCCTGAAGAATTGGCGGCTGTAGAAGAAAAAACCGAGGTAGTTGTAAGTGCCTCAGAAATCGATATTGAGCCTGATGTTGAGGACAAGTTTGGTGTTGTTAAAGTCGATGCTGATGACAAGAAAGCTAAGCAAGACAAGCCTATCAAGACCAAAGAAGCCGAGGAACTTAAAAAGAAACAGCTGGAAAAAGAGCAGCGCCTGGAAGAGTCCATCAAGCGAAATGCCGATAAAGTAAGACAACTGGCCGCAGCTAAAGAACAAACGTTACATAGAAAAAAACAGGAAGATTCAGCACGTGTTGCTGGAAAAGATAATAAGAAAGTTAAGAAGAAAGGCAAAAAAGTAGAGCGAGCTACTACCGTATCTGATGGCAAGCATCAATTTGAAATGCCTGTTGCACCTGCAGTTAAAGAAGTTGCTATTCCTGAATCAATTATTGTTTCTGATCTTGCTCAGAAAATGAGTGTTAAAGCGGCGTTAGTGATCAAGCATTTAATGAAGCTTGGAATCATGGCGACAATTAATCAAAGCATTGACCAAGACACGGCTGTCATTCTTGTTGAAGAAATGGGGCATAAAGCTGTCATTCAAAGCGAGGATGATCTCGAGCGGGAAATGCTGGCCGAAGTGATGGGCGAAGAAGAGCATAAGGAATTACCTAGAGCACCTATTGTCACCATCATGGGGCATGTTGATCATGGTAAAACTTCACTGCTGGATTATATTCGTAAAACACGCGTTGCAGCAGGCGAAGCGGGTGGTATTACTCAGCACATTGGTGCTTATCAAGTAGTTACTGATCATGGTTCGGTTACATTTTTAGATACACCAGGCCATGCCGCCTTTACTGCGATGAGAGCGCGTGGAGCTGATGTAACTGACGTGGTTATTGTTGTCGTCGCGGCTGATGACGGTGTGATGCCGCAAACCAGGGAGGCTGTTGAGCATGCCAGGGCGGCAAATGTGCCAATTATTGTGGCGATGAACAAAATTGATAAGCCCGACGCAAATCCTGAGAAAGTTATGCAGGAATTGGCCAACATTAATGTGTTGCCGGAAGAATGGGGTGGTGAAGTCCAGTTCCTGAAAATTTCAGCAAAAACCGGTGAAGGTATTGATGACCTGATTGAGGCGCTTATTGTTCAGACAGAAATTCTTGAACTCAAAGCCCCTGTTGACGGTCCAGCCTCAGGTGTTGTTATTGAATCACGCTTAGATAAAGGCCGAGGTGCAGTTGCAACTGTATTGGTTCAAAAAGGCACCCTTGAAAATGGTCAAATGGTCTTGTGCGGTCATGAATTTGGCCGTATCAGAGCGATGTTTAACGAAAATGGCAAGCCAATCAAAGAAGCGGGCCCTTGCGTGCCGGTTGAAATATTAGGTTTGTCCGGTACACCTAACGCTGGCGATGACTTCTTGGTGGTGCAAAACGAGCGTGTAGCTAAAGATTTGGCTAAACACCGCGAAGATCGCAAAAAGTTAACCAAGCAAGCTGCGCAACAAGCGACTAAGCTCGATGAAGTCTTCTCTAAAATGACTACAGGTGAACTTGCCAGCGTCAATTTGGTGATCAAGACTGATGTACAGGGTAGTTTGGAAGCATTGCGAGGTTCTTTGACTGCTTTGTCTAATGACGAAGTAGAGGTTAAGGTTATATTTGGCGGCGTAGGCGGCATTAATGAAGGGGATGTCAATCTCGCTTTAGCGGCTGGAGCTATCTTAATCGGCTTTAACGTTCGCGCTGATGCTACTTCTCGTCGATTAATCGAAGAAAGAGATGTCGACCTGCATTATTACAGCGTGATTTACGATGCCATCGATGAAGTTAAAAAGTCCATCAG
>JAUYMX010000493.1 GCA_030699345.1 Methylococcaceae bacterium | reverse complement strand
CTAAATCTCGAGCGAAATTTGGCGGTATTTCCAGTGCCAAACTCAGTTCACCGCTGCGCATGCGGCGATCAAGTTCATCATAATCAGCAATCGGCGTCTGCGGAATAAAGTAACGCGAGCCGCCCATATCGAGCGCGTAGTTATTACTTAAGGTGGTTTGGTCACGGTCGAGCACGGCAAAATGCAGATTCTCGACGTCCATGGTAATGCCATAACCAAAAGTGAACATGAGAAACAGTGTACCTAATAAGGCAATTGACGCGCGGATGGGGTCGCGGCGCAGTTCCAGCGCTTCGCGAATCGTATAACTGTATAAACGCATCAGACTAAAGCGCGCACTCGGTTTAGTCGCTACTATGGGTTCACTTACTGGTGATGTTGTTGCGGCTTCATCTGGCTCGTTATTGACTCCGCTGGCTTTTTTAAGATAATCAATGAAGGCGTCTTCCAGCGTCGCTTGACCGCTTTGCTTAACGAGCGCCGCGGGAGTGTCGCTGGCAAGCACTTTACCTGCATGCATCAAAGAAATACGATCGCAGCGTTCTGCTTCGTTCATGAAGTGGGTTGAAATGAAGATAGTGACTTGATCACGGCGCGACAGTTCAATCATCAGCTTCCAAAATTTGTCACGTTCTATCGGATCGACGCCGGAGGTCGGTTCATCAAGAATCAGCAGTTCCGGCTTGTGGATCATCGCTACCGCCAGAGACAAACGCTGGCGAATGCCCAGCGGTAACGCGTCAGGCAAAGTGTCCATCACTGAGCCGAGCTTAAAACGCTCCGCCATCTCGGTAACGCGAGGGGTTATTTCGGCGGCGGGCAAGTGAAACAGCTTGGCATGCAGTTCCAGATTTTGCTGCACGGTTAGCTCGGAATATAACGAGAATGCCTGGGACATATAGCCGACACGCTTGCGGGTGGCTAGATTAGCCGCGTCAACAACCTCACCGAACAACAGGGCATCGCCTTCGCTCGGTTGCAGCAGGCCGGTAAGCATTTTCATAGTGGTGGATTTACCGCAGCCATTAGATCCGAGAAAGCCAAAAATCTCGCCGCGCTCGATGCGAAGGCTGACATCGTCAACCGCAATAAAATCACCAAAACGCATAGTTAAATTGTGCGCCTCAATAGCGATGACTTGAGCTTCGCCACTTTGGTCACGGGGTGGAATCACTACTGCTTTGTGGTCTTTGCGTTTTTCTTCCGGCAGCAGTTGGATGAAGGCTTCTTCCAGACTGTCGGTGCTGGTCTTTGAGCGCAAATCTGACGCGCTGCCAGTCGCTAGACACTTGCCGTCATCCATCGCCACCAGCCAATCAAAGCGCTCAGCTTCATCCATATAAGCCGTGGAAACCAAGACACTCATACCCGGACGGCGTGCGCGCAGACTAGCGATCAGCTCCCAAAACTGGGCGCGCGACAGTGGATCAACGCCTGTAGTGGGTTCATCCAGTACCAACAAATCAGGGTCGTGAATGAGTGCGCAACATAAACCAAGTTTTTGTTTCATGCCGCCCGACAGTTGACCAGCGAGCCTGTCCCGGAAGGGCTCAAGACCGGTGCTGGTAAGTAATTCATTGATACGTTGGTCGCGCTCAGCCTGGTTTTGACCAAACAAGCGGCCAAAGAAGTCGACGTTTTCAAATACCGACAAGGTCAGGTAAAGATTCTTACCCAGCCCCTGCGGCATGTAAGCAATGCGCGGACAAACAGCGCGGCGATGCGTAGAGTCATTAATATCACCGCCCAGCACTTCGATGCGGCCCGTCTGTATTTTTCGTGCGCCGGTGATGAGCGACATCAGGCTGGATTTGCCGACACCGTCAGGGCCAATCAGGCCGATCATGCGGTTGCTTGGTATATCCAGAGTTAAATCGTCCAGAGCGAGATTCTTTTTATAGCGTAGGCTGACGCCTTGAATCCGAATTACGGGCTCGGCAGTCATTTGGGTAGTTTGACCGCGAGCTCGGCTGGCCATTCGATAGCCGGGTCGAGTTTAACGTAGGCCTTGCCGGGCACGCCGGTTTTGACTTGGGTCAGGTGCTGTTTTAATAGCTCAGGATCGAGGCGTGCGCGCACACGAAACATTAGTTTGAGCCGTTCGCTTTCTGTTTCCACCGTTTTCGGGGTGAATTGGGCAACACTGGCGACGAAGCTGGCTTTGGCTGGGATGACATACTCCGGCACTGCGTCAAGGACGAGATGAATATCGCTACCCAGTGCAACTTTACCGGCCGCTTCGGTGGGCAGGAAAAAGGTCATGTAAACGTCGGACAGATCCACCATGTTAAGTACACGGCCGCCGGAGTCCAGCACTTCACCCGGCTCGGCAACGCGGTATTGCACGCGGCCATCGCGCGGTGCTTTGAGTACGCTGTCCTCAATATCCGCCTGTAGGCGTGTTACCGTCGCTTTGACGGCCTCTATGAGCGATTTGGATTGTAATACTTGAGATTTTGCCGCTTCGATCCCCGCACCAGCCGCCG
>JAUYMX010000475.1 GCA_030699345.1 Methylococcaceae bacterium | reverse complement strand
AATGCTGCAACAGCAAAATAAAGCATAATCAGACCCAATACGAACACGATGACAACATTTAATAACTTCATTAATACTCCACGTTATTCGCTAATTAATTTCAGGCCTGGCGGCAACGTTTCGCCAAACATTTGTTTTTCCTCTGCTGAATCCAGTTCTTTAAAGTGCTCAACCATGTCGATCCAAGATTGAGGGACTTTATTGAGTTTTAGTTTTTCAATGACCTGTTGCCGAGTGTGAGAGTCAATATCTCTTGCTCTGTCGCCACTCATTCTGGCAATGAGGGTGGCTGCAAAAGCAGCTTGTGGTGTTTTTTTCCAGTCTTCAAGCATGATTTGCTGCAACCATTTTTCTGCTATGCCAGCAGCTATCACATTATGGCTACTGCCATGAAACGGAACCCGCGCACCAATTCGGCCTATTGCCCACCATGTTTGACTAGGTTCAGAAGACTTTTGCAAACGTTTTAACAGCCATTCGCCTAACTGACTTTTTTTATCGACCGGCAAGCGTTCCAATACGGCCACCAGTCTCACCATGTCATCATAACCACGCGTCTTGATTTGCTTGGCTACGCCAGGTTGCCTGGCTGACTCTGGATTGATGTATTTGTCAATATCTTCAAAAATTTGTTGCTGCGCTTGTTCGTTTAAACCGCCGGCAACCCGCCGCCACAGTATCCACCACTCCGCCCAATGCTGTGCTTCAGTCACAAACTGAATGCCTTGTGGATAAAGCTTCCAAAGTTGTTCGACACGCCAATCATCAAGCGGATAACCAAAACCCGGCCGCAAACAAAAGCCGATCAAGCTCAACCACAGGCGCTCATGATGTTCCGACCGACGACGATATTTTACGCCCTCCAAGAGCGCCGTAAACATCGCTCTTAGTAAGGCTGTAGGCCATTGGTTCCGATCAGTTCCGAGGATTTTTTCCAGATTAGTCCGGAGATTTTTAACCGCTTTGGGATCAACTAATTTTGATTTCGAGCCAAAAACTGTTTGTATTTGGTCGATAACCTTATCGAACTGAGCCGGTAGCGTGGCATCGAATTGAGCGGCGCTTACCGATTTTTTTCTGATTTGGAATTCTACGTCCCAACGCTGAGTGTTATCGCTGACGGAAACACATTGAATTTTAAGCGTACCGATCTCTGTTTGGGTGACAGCAAGTTCAACAACTATTTCTTCTTTACCATTGTTATCGTCTCCTTCGAAGGCAACCGCTAATGGTGGCAAGGAGTGAAATACATCAGTAATTTCGGTCACATCGCCAGGCTTAAAAGGGCTGTCTCCGGACAATGACGCCAAGTGAAAGCGTACCGGCACCCCAAGTCGCAACGCAAAACGGCGATCCTTCAAGATGATTTCTGCGCCTTCTTCACTACCTTTGGGTAATAAACAAACACCCTGTTGCCCACTTGCATCACTGGTATCAATCAGCAAAAAATAACTGCGTGCAGAGCCACCACCAATCTTTAACTTTTGGTCGCGCCTGGCCACGGCATAGCT
>JAUYMX010000466.1 GCA_030699345.1 Methylococcaceae bacterium | reverse complement strand
TCAAAAACCAAAACCAAGCCAACTTTTTAAACATAAATCACTCCATTAGTAAACATCGATAGCAATGCGGGGTAACCGCGCACGCGTCCAATAAAAAAATTGCCAACATACTAAAAAGCTTTATTATCCATAACGAATGGTATGTAAGTCATTTTCAGCAAGCTAACAATATCACCCTGTTTCCAACTTAACCATCCCGATGTAATGCCTTCTTCTCAATCTTATGATGTTCTGATCATCGGCAGCGGCGGTGCCGGCCTGAGTTTAGCACTTAAACTTGCTGACCAAGCCATGCGCATTGCCGTGTTATCAAAGTTTGCACTCACCGCCGGCAGCACTTATTACGCGCAGGGCGGCATATCGGCGGTGTTCGATGCTGATGATTCTATTGAGTCTCACATTGACGATACTTTAGATGCGGGTGCTGGACTATGTGACCCAGAAATTGTCAGGCTAACAGTCACACATGGGAAAAAATCGATCGATTGGTTGCAGCAACAAGGTGTGGTCTTTACTGAGGAAAAATCACCTTCTGGAGAAACCAAGCTGCACTTGAACCGGGAGGGTGGACATTCGCATCGCCGCGTTGTTCATAATGCCGATGCCACATGTAAAGCGGTGTCGCTGTCACTTATTGATCGGGCGCAAGAACATCCTAATATCGACCTGTTAGAACATCACAATGTTATCGAATTGATTACTCGGTCTAACGACAATAATCACGGCAAGCGTGTTGTTGGCGCTTATGTTCTCGATTCAAAGCAACAAATTGTCAAAACCATGCCGGCACGCATTGTCGTGCTCGCCACCGGTGGCGCCAGCAAAGTATATCTTTACAGCACCAACCCTCAAAGCTCGACCGGAGATGGCATCGCTTTAGCCTGGCGCGCTGGTTGTCGGGTCAGCAACATGGAGTTCATGCAATTTCACCCCACCTGTCTTTACCATCCAAGCGCTCAGTCATTCCTAATCAGCGAAGCAGTTAGAGGCGAAGGCGGCAAATTAATTTTGCCGGATGGCAGTTCGTTCATGCAAAATTTTGATCCGCGTGGCGAACTGGCGCCAAGAGATATTGTTGCTCGAGCCATTGATCACGAAATAAAAAAGCGTGGTATCGATTGTGTTTACCTAGACATTAGCCACAAACCCGCCGAATTTATTCGAGAGCACTTTCCGACTATTTACCAGCAATGTCTTGATGTCGGTATCGATATAACTCAACAGCCCATTCCGGTAGTGCCGGCGGCCCATTACACCTGTGGCGGCGTCGTCACCGACAGTTTTGCGAGAACAGACATTGCCCAGCTTTACGCCGTCGGCGAAGTGGCTTGTACCGGGTTGCATGGTGCCAATCGGATGGCCAGTAACTCGTTACTTGAGTGTTTAGTTTTCGCAGATCGGGCCAGTGAAGATATTTTGCAAACACTCAACACTATTCCGGCCATTCCGGCATTACCTGATTGGGATGAATCACAAGTCAGCGATTCGGACGAAGAGGTAGTGGTGGCCCATAATTGGCACGAATTGCGCCAATTTAT
>JAUYMX010000455.1 GCA_030699345.1 Methylococcaceae bacterium | reverse complement strand
CAATGGTTAATTCGACCGTGCCCAGCCCCGCCGCAAAATGCCCCCCGGAAATACTTACCGTGTGTGTCAGATACTCCCGCAGCTCCTGCGCTAAGGGCTTCAGCTGGTCTTTGCTTAATTTGCGCAGGTCCGCGGGCGTGTGAATGTCTTGCAACAGCGGATATTTCGATAATGTATTCATATCAGTACAAGGGTTCGAGATAGAACATTAGAATAAGACCCATCTGAAACAGAGCAAAAACAGAAATAAACCCGGCAATGTCTTTGCCAGGTCTATCCAGTTTTAATTCCAGCCAGCGGCCACAAGACAAAATTAACGCAAAAATACCCATGCTGGTGTGACCGACTTGAATCAGAAACGCGCTTTTGGCTTGAAAACCCACATGCGAATGGGTTAATAGCATCAAGCCGCCAAACGCCGCCAGTATTGGAAACACATAAGGCAATTTGCTATTAGGGTTCTTGGTTATGCGCGCAGCCAGTTCCATGAAGCCAAGCACAAGCACTAATAAGGTGGCGATACGGTGTTGCAGTACTTCACCATTATTGAAGGTGCTTTCCCAGAAACCGATGGGACCCAATGGCCAGGTTTCGGCATCACTGCGGAAAAATAAAAATATCCCTAAACAGACAAAACCTAAGGGCCAATATTTGGTTAGATGGACATATTTATCGACAGCTGACAACGGCGCCGGTAGATATTTCACGTATGAAACCATCGCAAAGATGCTCATCACCGTCAGGAATATGCCGGCGATATTATGGTTGTAGTTTGACCATTCAGTCGCCGCCATTGAAGGTGTTTGACCAATAATAGCGACCCGTCCGGCTTCACCTGCAATTAAGTCTGTGTGCGTGGGCGAACTGGTTCTCGGGAAGCGGGGATTGAAGGTATCCAGCACTTCTTGCCAGCTTGCGGTGAGATCTGGAATATCAATAGCGGGTGGTTGCGACGCGAGACTGGCGGCGGTAAACAGCAGGATCACTAATACTAAAGTTTCTGCCTGTACATAATAGGGAACGCGATTTTTTAAAGCATAATCGTTACCAAAGCCAACAAATTGCAATACTGCAGAACGGTTAAGCCACGCAAAACCCAGTGCGAGCGATAGCAACACCACTTTTACCATCAATAAATTACCGTAACCGGTACCGATCAGGCCATTCCAGGTATCAATATATTGTAAGGAAATAGGTAAGCCGGACAGCAATATCAGGCCGACTGAAATGATCCCGAAAATGGAAAATCGCCTCAATAATAATGGCCATGCTTGCTCAGGCACTTGATTGTCGCGCTGCAATAACCAAACATTGACCAGCTGAAATATTCCGCCAACCCAAGCAGCCGCGGCTAATTGATGCACAACCGTAAGAGACATTAACAAAAACCGATTGTCAAAACGGCCAGCGGCATGAACTAACCATGCGCCGGAAATTATCATTGGCAAGGCAACCAATCCCGCAGTGATCCAATGTTGTTTGGAAAACGGATGTTTGCTCAAGATGAAGTAGCAATAGCCTGCCATCAGCGCTGTTAAAAAAGCGCGCACCATCCCACCTATAAATTGGGTGGTCTCGGCAAACTCAGGGAAGGGCCAACGCTCAAGTACGGCCACCATCAACCAGATCTTAAGTACTATTTTGAACAGTTGAGCTGCAGCTAACCAAAAACCGCCTTTGTAAATTAAGGCAACGGTTTTTTGTAACAGTACAGTATTTAGGGGTGAGTTTGGCGTGCCGTCATTTTCCCAAGGACGAAGTAAAAATAGCCCCCAGAACAAGCCGCCGATTGCCATGCAGAAGCAAATCAGGTCAAAGCCGCCAATCAAAGAATCTAGAAAATCAGCAATACCAGCCATTTGGAACCTTATTGAGAAACTTTAAAACGAATAATGTCTTCGGTTAAATGCCCGTCAGCCGCGAACACTTTAAATCTGAGCGCGTAATCTCCAGTTTCCAAAGCAGGAATATGAATAATAATCTGACCCTGTTTTTTACCGTTAGTCACTTCAAGCAATTCGTGTTTGTCGCCTTTGCGAACTAGAAATACCTGAGAGAGGCCTAATTCAATTTTAGAGTTGAAACTAAGTTCCACCTGATCGGGTTTGTTGGCATAAATCGGGGTTATTTTTAACGAATAATCTGTGATGACCGCATGCGCATAAAGGTTATGCGTTTGTACCAGCAGCATTGATAGCAATATTGAAGAGAATATTTTTTTCATGGTTAACCGCCTCTTTTGCCTTTTAAGGCATGTCCCGCCAGGTTTTTGCCTAAATCCCAAATAGAGCCGGGTATTTGATGGGTATCGGCGATGGCTTTATCAAATGAGCTAACGATATGGTCGCGATCTTTTGTGGTCAGGTTTAAAGGCGGCAAAAGTTTGACAACATTCATGCCGTGTCCTGCAACTTGGGTCAAAATATGATGTTCCTTAAATAAAGGAATGGTGATCATTTGACAGAATAAGCCTTTGTTTGCCGCTTCCAGCATGGCCCAGGCAGCTTTTAGAGTAAGGCTTTTCGGCGACTGAAATTCGATTGCAATCATCATGCCTAGGCCGCGTGCTTCTTTTAGGAATTCATATTTGCCGGAAAGTGCATTTAAGCTATTGATGATGTCAGTGCCGACTTTGGCGCTGTTTTCAACCAGTTTTTCGGCTTCCATGACATGCAATGTGGCAAGACCTGCTGCCATTGCCATATTGTTTTTGGCAAAAGTAGAGCCATGTACTACGGCTCTGTCCATGCGGTTGTAGACGGTATCCATGATTTTAGTGGTCATCGCGACAGCGCCTACCGGTACAAAGCCGCCCGACAATGCTTTGGCCATGCAAATCATATCTGGTTGAACGTTCCAGTGATCAATAGCCCAGAATTTTCCAGTACGGCCAATTCCGGTTTGCACTTCGTCGGCGACAAATAAGGTGCCGTATTTTTTACAGAGACGTTCTACTTCCGGCAAATAATTATCGTCAGGGATATTGACGCCTTTGCCTTGAACTGGTTCGACAATAAAAGCGGCCACATCCTTACCGCTAAGCGCTTTTTCTAGGGCATCCAAATCATTAAACGGCACCGAGATAC
>JAUYMX010000454.1 GCA_030699345.1 Methylococcaceae bacterium | reverse complement strand
CAATGGTTAATTCGACCGTGCCCAGCCCCGCCGCAAAATGCCCCCCGGAAATACTTACCGTGTGTGTCAGATACTCCCGCAGCTCCTGCGCTAAGGGCTTCAGCTGGTCTTTGCTTAATTTGCGCAGGTCCGCGGGCGTGTTGATAGTGCTTAAAATAGGGTAAGTACCTAGGGTATTCATTTATTGGTTAATTCCTTTACACGGCGCAGGTTTTGAAAAACTGCGCGATTATCCAGCTTCATTTCTTAGTAAGCAAGTTGGTAATTAATGATTGCGCTGAATAATGTAAAGCGACAAATCTCGCAGTAAATCAGCTTCGGAACCGAAAATGCTGAGGCTTTCCACCGCATGTTCATGAAGTTCAAGGGCTTTTTGCTTGGCTCCGGCAAGACCCAATAACGCCGGATAAGTCGGTTTGTTATTGTCTTTATCCTTGCCTTGAGTTTTCCCCAGCGTCGCTGTATCACTTTCTTCGTCAAGAATATCGTCTTGCACTTGGAAGGATAAACCGATGCATTTTGCGTAATGATCAAGTTTTGTGGCAACCACCGGATCAATATCGGCTTTAGCTAAAGTTGCCATATTCACACTTGCTCTAATCAGCGCACCAGTTTTGTGAATGTGCATATTTTCCAGCTCGGGCAAAGTCAATTGAGTACCTACCGACTCCAGGTCAATCGCTTGTCCACCCACCATACCTTGCGAACCACTGGCTCGAGTCAACGCAGTAATCATTTTTAATCTAGCTTCTGCGCTGGCGTTGATGCTCGGGTCATGAGCCAGCACTTCGAAAGCCAAGGCTTGCAATGCATCACCAGCCAAAATAGCGGTTGCCTCGTCAAACGCGACATGGCAAGTTGGCTTGCCGCGTCTTAAATCATCATCATCCATCGCTGGCAGATCGTCATGAATCAACGAGTAAACATGTATAAATTCCACGGCACAGGCCGGGCCGTCCAATAGCTCTGGCGCTATTCCCAAAGCTACACCAGTACTGTAGGTCAACATGGGGCGCATCCGCTTACCGCCATTAAGCACGCTATAACGCATAGCTCGGTGCAACTTTTGTGGCAACACCTTTTCACTGGGCAAGCGTTCTTCTAAAGCCGCTTCAACACGGGTTTGACAAAAATCAAGATACTCTTTTAATGCATTACTCATCGGTAAAGGGCTCCAAGGTTTGAGTGCCGTTTTTTTCCAAAAGAATTTGAACTTTCTGCTCCGCTTCCTGCAGCGCTTTTTGACAGGTTCGAGTGAGAGTCACTCCTCGCTCAAAGGAAATTAATGATTCTTCCAGAGAAATATCGCCTTGTTCAAGCTGAGCTACCAACTGTTCAAGTTCGGCAAGAGCATCTTCAAACTGGATTGCGATTTTTTTTTTCGGCATGTGATGGTTAAGTGGTGCGGTGTCAAAATTATTGACCGGCCATTATATATGAAATTAAGTGGCGAATGCCCGTGAAGTCCGCCACTTTATCTCAAGCTTAACAATCCGTTAAAAAAAGACCTGATTAGCTAGATACTTCAGCCAAGCCCAGGTTATGGGCGTAGACTGACTGGAAGCTAACCCAAGAGGAGTGTGTTATGTCGATCAATCGCATTCAGTTTCAACCAGGACTATCGATGCCTGACTTTCTCAAACACTT
>JAUYMX010000453.1 GCA_030699345.1 Methylococcaceae bacterium | reverse complement strand
CAATGTACGTTTTAGGCATAGAAACCTCCTGCGATGAAACCGGCGTAGCCATTTATCACTCTCAACGAGGCTTAATTAAGGATTTTTTGTACAGCCAAATTGCGATGCATAACGACTATGGCGGCGTTGTTCCAGAGCTGGCTTCACGCGATCATGTTCGCAAATTGATTCCACTTATCCAGCAATGCTTAAAAGAAAGCCGGTTGACGAGCTCCGACATTAACGGCATTGCCTATACAGCCGGCCCAGGATTGATGGGGGCTTTATTAGTTGGCGCTGTCACTGCCAGAAGCCTGGCCTGGACATGGCAAATCCCTGCCATTGCCGTACATCACATGGAAGGTCATTTATTAGCCCCTATGTTGGAAGCAAATCCACCAGCCATGCCTTTTGTAGCCCTCCTCATTTCCGGGGGGCACACTTTACTGATTCAAGTAACGGGCGTCGGCAACTACCACTTATTAGGAGAATCGCTTGATGATGCGGCCGGGGAAGCTTTTGATAAGACCGCAAAAATGCTGGGGTTAGGCTATCCTGGCGGTCCCAAACTTTCAAAACTAGCCGAACAAGGCAGCCCCCAATTAAAATTTCCAAGACCCATGACCGACCGCCCAGGACTGGACTTTAGTTTTAGCGGACTAAAAACTTTCACTATGAACGCACTTAACGCCACCGGTAAAACCGACCAGGACAAAGCAAATATAGCCGCTGCTTTTCAAGAAGCCGTTGCCGACACACTCAGCATCAAATGCAAACGCGCCTTACAACAAACCGGATTAAAAAGACTTGTGGTGGCTGGAGGTGTTAGCGCCAATCAACACATTCGCGCAACACTTACACAAATGATTAAGAAAGAAAACGGTGAAATCTATTTTCCCAGACCAGAATTCTGCACTGATAACGGGGCCATGATTGCCTATGCCGGCTGCCAACGCTTACTCGCAGGACAACATCAAGACCTGGAAATACAGACACGCCCACGCTGGCCAGTTAATGAACTACCTAGCTGTTGATTTACCTTCGACACCAGCCAACAAGCGCTGAATGTTACTCTTGTGCCGCCACAACAAAAGCACTGTCATTACTATTGCCACCTCTACGACGCGCACATCACCAACGATAAACCAAGCATAAACTGGCGATAATGCAGACGCACACAACGCCGCTAACGATGAAATTTTGCCAAGCTTGTAAACTGCAAGCCAAGTAATAATTACCGCAGCACCTAACCACCAAGAAAGACCTAACAATACTCCCAGAGAAGTCGCCACACCTTTACCACCTTTAAAACCAAAAAATATGGGATAAAGGTGCCCTATAAACGCTGCCAAGCCGGTCGCCACTAAAATATCCACGGGAACTCCAAGTATTTTGGCTATATAAACCGGCAGTAACCCTTTTAACAAATCACCCAACAAGGTAATTGCTGCGGCTTTTTTGCCACCTATACGCATAACATTGGTAGCGCCTGGATTACCGGACCCCTGATCTCGTGGATCGGGCAACCCCATCAAACGACAAATTAAAATTGCACTTGAAATTGAGCCTATCAAATAGGCAGCAGGAACAAACAACCACTCACTCATGATATACCTTTCGTCATTCAGATCTTGTAAGACTAAAGCGTTTCCCTGATACTGGGCGCTTTTTTAACCTCTAGCATCATAACCGGAAATCATAATGGATATAATATTTTTAGGCGGATTGGAAATCCAAACCATTATTGGCATTTACGACTGGGAACGAGAAACCAAACAAACCATTATTCTCGATATTGAGATGGCATTTGATATTGAAAAAGCCGCCGAAACTGACGATATTCAATACACACTTGATTATAAAACCGTGTCCAAGCGTATCATTTCATATGTAGAAGACAGCCAATTTTATCTAGTAGAAAAATTGATTGTTGAAATAGCCAACATCATTCGCAATGAATTCAATGTTTCCTGGGTAAAAATCACTTTAAACAAAAAAGGCGCTATTCGTGGAGCCAGTGATGTCGGCATAGTGATTGAGCGCGGAGAAAAAATCTCGTGACCAGAGGCTATATAAGCATAGGCAGCAACATCGACAAGGAAATCAACATTCCTGCGAGTTTGAAGGCTCTTGAAGAATATTTTGGCAATCTGACTGTATCCAGTATTTACGAATCGGAAGCTGTTGGATTTACTGGTGACAGTTTTCATAACCTAATTGTTGGTTTCGATTCTGACCTAGATGTCAAAACAGTTGCCAAGCAACTTCGTCAAATTGAGTTAGATCATGGCCGTAGTCGCAATAGTGAAAAATTTTCCCCTCGCACGCTAGATCTAGACTTAATTTTATACGGTGACATTATTATCAACGATGGTCGCCTGCAGATTCCTCGAGACGAAATTGAACGTTACGCTTTTGTGCTTGAACCCTTGGCAGAAATTGCCCCAAACTTAAAACACCCGGTCAGCCAAATCACTTATGAAGAGCTGTGGAGTAACTTTGACAAAACCACGCTCAAGCAATGGCGGCTACCGTTTAAACAAGCTTCAACAAAATAATGTTCGCCCGCCATCTACAGACAAAATTTGACCGGTAACATATTCAGCATCCCTGACTAAAAATAATACCGCCTTAGCAATATCAGTGGGTTGACCGTGTCTACGCAAAGCAACACGCTGTAAAATTTCATTTTTGTCTTCTTCTGACATATCAAATTCAGGCCAAATAATTGCGCCCGGCGCGACGCCGTTAACTCGCACAGAAGGCCCCAACTCCTTAGCCAGAACTTTGGTCATAGCGGCCAGACCAGCTTTGGCAATACTGTAGACAGGGTAGCCTTTCAATCCTCGTTCAGCATGAATATCGACAATATTAACTACACATCCTTGCCGCTCTAACAAAGTATTTGCTAATGCTTGCGTTAAAAAAAAAGGCGCTTTTAGATTACTGCCAAGCAACTCATCCCATTGAGCCTCAGTGACGTCAGCCAGCGCAGTCGGATAAAAAGAAGAGGCATTATTTATCAAGACATCCAAACCACCCCACGCCACTGCCGCCTGATGAGCTAGATTTTGCAATTGCTCTCGATTTAGCAAGTCGGCCTGCATGACTCTTGCGGAATCAGGGCGTTCTTGGTTTAACTCAGAACAAAGCTGCAATGCATCTTGCTTCGATGCGTTGCAATGCAAGATTACATTACAACCTTGCTCGTGCAGCAATCTTGCACAACTTGCTCCAATACGCTTAGAAGCACCTGTAATTAATACATTTTTGTGCCAGAACTCAGTCGCCATCGAAATTTTGATAGTCAACTGGATAATTAATGTCGTTACTCGGCTTGGGTACGAACAACCTAGAACATAAAAGACCTATTTCAAATAACATCCACATTGGCACTGCCAACAAAGACTGGGAAACTGGATCTGGAGGAGTCAAAGGCATTGCAATAATAAATGCCCCAACGATTACATACGGGCGTTTATCGGCTAAATCCGCTGGCGTCACCAACCCCATCCAAACTAAAACGATGGTAACTATTGGCACCTCAAAACAAATACCAAAAGCAAAGAACATCGTCAGAACAAAATCCAGGTATTTGCTAATGTCTGTCATTACCGCCACACCTTCCGGCGCTGCTGCGGTCAAAAAACCAAACACCAATGGAAAAACCACAAAATAGGCAAAAACCACGCCCAGATAAAACAGAAACGTGCTGGCAATCAGTAACGGCAAAATCATGCGCCGCTCACGCCGATACAAACCCGGAGCAACAAACGCCCAAAATTGATGCAGAATTATCGGTACAGTAATAAAAACTGAAACGACCAGCGCCAGCTTAAAAGGTGTAAAAAACGGTGACCCGACATCAATGGCAATCATGGTGCTATTTGCCGGCATATGTTTCATTAACGGACCGGCCAAAATGCTATATATATCATTAGCATAAGTAGCCAACCCCAAAAACACCACTGTTATGCACAAAACCACCTTTAACAGGCGATCACGCAATTCAATCAAGTGACTTATAAACGGCTGCTCGATAGAGCGATCGGAGTTATTCTGAGTCATACGGGGATTTATTTTGAGCGGCAATCTGCTCTGAGCCTCGCTCGATAGAAGATTTTACGACGTTAACCGAGTCAACAGTTTGATCCAAAGCTTTTGTTACTTCCATCTTAATACCAGATTGTTCTTCCATAATTTGGCGAATTTCTTCCGTTTCTAGTTCGTGTTTTATTTCAGCCTTAAAATTGTTGACCATATTACGGGTTTTACCTATCCAAAAACCCGCAAGTCTGGCTACTTTTGGCAGTCGTTCCGGACCGATTACTAATAAACTGACTAAGCCAACCATTACCAGCTCAGAAAACCCTATCTCAAACATAAAATTTAAACATTCTCGTTTTTCTTAGAGCTAATCTCGCCGTCTACGCTGTCAGTATCAGAGTCGGCACTTTTTTTGTCATTCTCACCATCTTTCACGGCGGTTCTAAAGCTCTTAATGGCACCACCCAAATCACCGCCAATATTTCGTAACCGTTTGGTTCCAAATAAAACTACGACAATAACCAATATAATTAATAACTCACTAACACCGATGCCCATTTTTAACTCCCTTTTAAGTTTCTATAAATTACGTTTTATTTCGTTGCGCCTTTTCTTGCAGGCCATACAAACCTAAGCGACGATTCAGTTCCTGCAGTACATCGTCCGGCCCTAAATCTTGATCGGCAAGCAGCACCAAACAATGAAACCACAAATCAGCCATTTCATACACGATCTGCTGCTTATCTCCACCTTTAGCGGCAATAACAGTTTCGGTCGCTTCCTCGCCTATTTTTTTTAGGATAGTATCCAAGCCTTTACTGTACAAACTAGCTACGTATGACTTTTCGGCAGATTCAAGTTTACGCTGTTCGAGAATTTGTGCCAGTTGCAACAATACATCATTCATATCTTTTTATAAATATCTGCAGGATTTTTTAAAACTGCTTCAACAGCCTGCCATTGACCATCAAGCAATTGCCTATAAAAACAGCTCTCTCTGCCAGTATGGCAAGCTATTCCACCTTGCTGTTCTATCTTAAGCAAAATCACGTCTTCGTCGCAATCCAAATAAATTGCCACAATTTTCTGCTTATGACCGGATTCTTCACCCTTACGCCACAGCTTGCCGCGAGAGCGTGACCAATAGACAGCATAACCCTCGGTGACGGTCAACGCTAAAGACTCACGATTCATCCACGCAAACATCAAAATTTTGCCGGTATCCGCTTGTTGCGCAATCACCGGAATCAAACCTTCTTCAGTCCATCGTATATCATCCAGCCAAGCGTTACTCATAATCGAACTTCTATGCCGCGTGTAGCCAAGTGCTCCTTCGCTTGTTGAATGGTGTACTCGGCAAAATGAAAAATACTAGCCGCTAACACTGCATCAGCTTTGCCCTCAATAATGCCATCCGCGAGATGATCCAAACAGCCGACGCCGCCCGAAGCGATTACCGGAACACTCACCGCTTCGCTAATTGCACGAGTCAAAGACAAATCAAAACCTTCACGGGTTCCGTCACGGTCCATGCTAGTCAACAAAATCTCGCCAGCTCCATAGCTGACCATTTTTTCAGCCCAGGCAATAGCATTAATTCCGGTCGATTTACGGCCACCGTGGGTAAAAATCTCCCAGCTATCACCCACTTTTTTGGCGTCAATCGCCACAACAATACATTGCGAGCCGAAGCGCTCCGCTGCTTCGCGGACAAAATCCGGATTAAAGACTGCCGCGCTGTTAATGGCTACTTTATCGGCCCCAGCATTGAGCATTCGACGAATATCATCCAACGTTCGAATACCTCCGCCTACGGTTAAAGGAATAAACACTTCACTAGCCACCTGCTCGACCACATGGACGATAGTATCGCGATTATGATGGGTCGCAGTAATATCCAGAAAAGTTATTTCATCGGCACCTTCGCGATCATAGCGCCTGGCGATTTCAACCGGGTCGCCTGCATCACGAATATCGATAAACTTAACGCCTTTAACAACGCGCCCATTGTCGACATCTAGGCAGGGAATAATACGCTTGGCGAGTCCCATGAATTAAAACGGCTCCGCGTAGGTTCTGGCTTCGACAAAATCCAGAGAACCTTCATAAATAGCTCGTCCATTGATCGCCCCCATAATGACTACATGCGCCACTGCACTTAGCGCACGAATATCATCCATGTTGGTGATCCCGCCTGAGGCAATGACAGGTATTTTAATGGCTTGCGCCAAGCGCGCAGTAGCCTCAACATTAACACCTTGCATCATGCCGTCCCGAGAAATATCGGTATAAATAATGGCTTCAACACCATCAGCTTCAAAATGTTTCGCCAGGTCAATGACATCGTGCTTGGATAACTTTGACCATCCGTCTACAGCTACTTTACCGTCTTTGGCATCTAAACCAACGATAATCCGACGCGGATACTCTTTAGCTAAATCACTGACAAAATGGGGCTCATTAACTGCTTTAGTACCGATAATCACATATTCGACTCCAGCCTCTAAATATGCTTGCACCGTATCTTCATCACGAATGCCACCGCCAATCTGTATAGACACATCAGGATAAGCCTGGGCAATAGCGTGAATAATATCGGCATTTACAGGTTTACCTGCAAAGGCGCCGTCCAAATCAACCAGATGTATGCGTTTAGCTCCTGCCGCCACCCATCTACCAGCTACAGCGACAGGATCTTCAGAAAAAACAGTATCATCTTCCATGCGACCTTGACGTAAACGTACGCACTTTCCTTCTTTCAAATCAATTGCGGGGATTAACAACATAGCTAGCAAGTCCTCAACAGCGGAGTATAAATTTTAAAGATGACCATCCCAGTGTAAAAAGTTTTTCAGTAGCTGTAAGCCAGCTGTTTGACTTTTTTCCGGGTGAAATTGCACAGCAAACACATTCTTTTGGACCAAGGCACACGCAAACGGCTCAGGGTACTGGCTAGTCGCCGCTACTCCACATGCCTCATTAGGCTGCGCATAATAACTGTGTACGAAATAAAAACGACTATCCTGGGCAATCGACTCCCAGAGCGGATGAGCTTGCGCTTGATGCACCTGATTCCAGCCCATATGAGGGATTTTTAACAGCTTACCGTCGCTATTGTATAAAGGCTCTGAAAAACGCCGAACATGCCCAGAAATAATATTTAAGCAGGGAGTCCCACCATTTTCCTCACTATCCGACAGTAGCGCTTGCATCCCTAAACAAATACCTAATAAAGGCTTGGTGTTGGCAACATTTTGAATAACTTCTGCCAAACCCGACTCATTAAGCGCTTGCATACAATCGCGTATCGCGCCTACACCAGGAAAAACTACTCGATCCGCGCGCAAAATGGTTTCGGCATCAGATGTGACTAATACCTTCACATCTGGCTCTGCATGTTGCAGGGCTTTAGTAATGGAATGCAAATTCCCCATTCCATAATCAATAACGGCTACAGAAGACATATTGTTATTTGGATAAATTAAAGACTACCTTTTGTGGAAGGCATCATGCCAGCCATGCGTTCATCAGGGGTAATTGCCATACGAATCGCACGCCCCATAGCTTTGAAAATGGTTTCAGCGACATGATGAGCGTTACTGCCTTTGAGATTATCAATGTGCAAGGTTACGCCAGCATGATTGACAAAGCCTTGAAAAAACTCACGAAATAAATCGACATCGAAGCTGCCAATTCTGGCTTTTGGATAAGTGACTTCATAAAACAATCCAGGACGACCGGAGAAATCAATCACTACTCTCGATAAAGCTTCATCCAACGGCACATAAGCATGACCGTAACGGTAAATGCCCTTTTTATCTCCGATAGCTTTTGCAAAAGCCTGCCCTAAGGTAATACCCACATCTTCAACGGTATGATGATCATCGATATGTAAATCACCTTGTGCGCGAATATCCATATCTATCAACCCGTGTCTAGCAATCTGATCAAGCATATGCTCCAGAAAAGGCACTCCAATAGCAAAAGACGACTTGCCAGTACCATCCAGATTGATGCCGATATTAATTTGAGTTTCAAGCGTGTTTCGCTCGACTTGAGCAATGCGTTCAGCCATGACTGTGAATATAAGGAGATTTAAAGACTATCGGGATTTTACTATGAGTTACAGAGATTGCGCAGCGAATGTTGGAATAAGGTAGGAGTAGCGCTTTTATTTTTCAGCTTTTAGTGCGCAGCTGGCACCAACAAAGTCAGTGCCAGCTTAACAGATCGAGGATTAGTGTTTAGAAGCTCTCTTACGCTCGTTTTCGGTCAAGAATTTTTTGCGTAAGCGGATAGATTTTGGCGTCACTTCGACCAACTCATCTTCAGCAATAAATTCCAAAGCTTGTTCCAAGGTTAACTTTTGAATTCGCGCCAATACCAAACTTTCATCGGTACCAGAAGCGCGCACGTTAGTTAATTGTTTGGGTTTACAAGGATTGACACATAAATCATTACTGCGTGAATGTAGACCCACTAACATGCCTTCATAAACCTCATCGCCATTCACCAATAGCAATTCACCACGTTCTTGCAGTGGATGTAAAGAGTAAGTTACCGCCTTACCTGCCACCATTGAAATCATAACTCCACGCATTCGAGCTCCCACTTCACCCGCCTTCATGGGACCGTAATGATCAAATACGTGATAAAGCAAACCAGAACCAGAGGTAGCTGTCATAAATTCAGTTTGAAAACCGATTAAACCACGTGAAGGCATCATGTACTCCAACCGAATCCGGCCTTTGCCATCTGGAACCATATTGGTCAAATCGGCTTTGCGTTCGCCCAACTTTTCCATGATTGTGCCCTGATGTTCCTCTTCTACTTCAATGGTCACCATTTCATAGGGTTCACATTTCTTGCCATCAATTTCTTTCAAAATTACTTCTGGACGAGACACACCCATTTCAAAGCCTTCGCGACGCATATTTTCAATTAATACTGACAAATGCAATTCGCCACGACCGGATACTTTAAACTTGTCTGGGTCCCCAGTATCTTCAACTTTGAGCGCGACGTTATGTTGCAACTCTTTTTCTAAGCGATCACGAATTTGACGCGTAGTAACGAATTTACCTTCCTTACCGGCAAATGGAGAATTATTGACTTGAAAAGTCATGGTCACTGTCGGCTCATCTACTGACAATGGCGGCATAATTTCTACAAGTTCAGGGCTACAAATGGTGTCAGAAATTTCCAGCTTTTCAATCCCCGCAAAAGCAATAATGTCGCCTGCACGCGCCTCAGTCACTTCCACACGATCCAAACCATGAAAGCCGAATACTTGTAACATGCGACCTTTTCGCTCAACACCTTCCCTATTAACAACCACAAGCTGCTGATTTGGCTTAATAGTACCGCGCTGAATACGTCCAATTCCTATAATGCCCACATAAGTGTTGTAATCTAAACTCGATACCTGCATTTGGAATGGCCCATCGATATTCACAGGCGGCGGACTGACTTTATCAACGATAGTTTGGAAAAGCGGTGTCATATCCCCGCCACTTGTTGTGGATTCCAAGCCTGCATAACCATTAATCGCTGATGCATAAACAATAGGGAAATCCAATTGCTCATCGGTTGCGCCTAAACGATCAAACAAATCAAACGTTTGATCAACCACCCAATCCGGACGGGCGCCTGGACGATCAATTTTGTTAATAACAACTATAGGCTTCAGACCTAAAGCAAATGCTTTTTGAGTCACAAAACGAGTTTGCGGCATCGGACCATCAACTGCATCAACCAGCAACAATACCGAATCTACCATAGATAGCACTCGCTCAACTTCTCCACCAAAGTCGGCGTGACCCGGGGTGTCTACGATATTAATATGGTAACCATTCCAATCCAGCGCGGTATTTTTCGCCAAGATAGTAATACCACGTTCTTTTTCAAGATCATTGGAATCCATAATGCGCTCAGTAACTTTACTATGCGAAGCAAAAGTACCGGACTGTTGTAACAATTTATCAACCAGGGTGGTTTTGCCATGGTCAACGTGCGCAATAATGGCAATATTTCTTAATTTTTCGATCACTTTATGAATACTCTACGTTTAATAAACAGACTGACCAAGCCTAGAAAAGGCGCTGGCGATTGTGCGGGGAGGAAGAAACAATGACATTTAGCCATTAAACTAACAGTTTAGATTGCGTTGGACGCGCCCGGCTTAGGTCCAACTTAAAAATGAAATTAACTTTGCTCCCAAGGCAAGCCAACAAAACGCCAGCCACCAAGATTGCCTCGATGCCTATTTGCATCCAAAGAGCCTTCAAAACCATCAACGATATTAATCAAATGCTGATAGCCAGCATTTTCTAGAGCCTTTGCAGCATCCAGCGAACGCTGTCCACTGCGACACAACAACAATACAGGGGCGCTGGGATTGGTCGCCACTTTTTTAACATCAGCCACGAATTGATTATTAACTTGCCAGTCCGGCGCTTCTTTCCAGGCAATGTGAATTGCACCTGGCGGATGACCTACAAAAGTATGCTCGACCTTACTTCTGACATCCACCAACACAGCACCAGCATTACTTTGCAACACTTCCCAAGCTTGTTGCGGAACTAAATTTTCTATCATTGTACCCTTTGCAAACCTTTAAAAAATCAACGCCACTAAGCTTGATAAGGGCCTATTATCGCATTCATTAAGCCGCGGTCAAGAAATCACCATCTTGTCGTATTCAGTTGGACAATAAAAAACCCGCTAAGTCAGATAACTTGCGGGTTTTAGTATTTCTTTGAACGTCTTTGAGTGTACTCATGGAGGCTGCGGGCGGAATCGAACCGCCGTAGATGGCTTTGCAGGCCACTGCATAACCATTTTGCTACGCAGCCAATATGTATGATAAATAAAAAAGCCGCGAAATTCGCGGCTTTTAAAATTTTGGAGCGGGAAACGAGATTCGAACTCGCGACCCCAACCTTGGCAAGGTTGTGCTCTACCACTGAGCTATTCCCGCGTCTTAACTTGTCCGGCTATTATAGTTTTTTTTTTGATCTCGTCAATATTTATTTTTTAATTATTGCACATCAATCGATAAAACCCATCCTTCGCTACCTTTACAATCACCATCTTCGATTTTCACTTTGCTGAAGACATTTTTCTTGCCGTAAGCATCTTGCAATTCTGTAAGCAGTACTGCTGTGCCTTGTTGGATTTGTCTGCATGCTTCTTTTTTTGTTTCGTCTTCGCTGTCATCATAGGCCGCTATTGCACCAGGAACTGTGACTAGTCTTATTGGTGAAGCGACTTCGTAGGCATTAGGATTTTTCAATGTGTATTTCTGCCCAATGACCAGATTTTTAGGTGCCGCAGTAGGTATTGGATTAGAACCGCCACCACTAAATACAACTATTGCAACTAAAATTAAAATCCCACCAATTGCACCAAAAAAAACTTTCGGGTTATTTTCTTTTAGTTCTAACAATGAAGCTGTTAGCCCCTTTGAGCTAGCACTTGCTACATCTGGAGATTGATTAGTGTTTTGTTCATCAGCCATCTCTTATCCTCATAAGGTTATAATTTTTATTATTTTGGCAACTTAATATAATTGTAAGTGCCACCAACAAAGTAAGCTTATCTATGTCAAACCAAAAAATACATAACCAGACATACAATTTGTGATTATGGATAAATATACTTATAGGCGTTTCAACTTACCACGATGAAAAAACATTTCAAGTGGAATCTGAATAACAATGATTTTTTTGGTAAAAATGATTCAACATGCCTACTTTGAAAATCCCAACGATGCTAATTCCGCCAAGTTACGCAACAACCCTTCAGGCTCTGAAACAGCCAATTCTGCAATTACGTCAGCCCGCTGCTGACTATCTGCAACTGCATATAATCTTAGCTCATCGGCGTTTCCTGAAGGACGGATATGCACCACATCACCATTACCAAAGAAAATGCGAACACCGTCTATGTAGTTGATCCGTTCAATATCCCCAAAGCCAAGTACGGGAGTAAAAACTTGAGCCAATTGCTGTTTAATGTGACTCAGTGCCACGTTATCTCCACTTGCTGATATTGTTTCCTCGTTCGCATCCAAAAAAACAATTTTTTCAGCTGAAAAAATTGCTGTCTTTATTGCTGCATCAGCTGGTGACAATTGTTTAACGACACTAAGGCCCAAAGTTCTTGGAAATTGCTTGATTAAGCCAGCCCGGCTAAAACGCTTGGGCAAGCGACTAAACAGCTGGGGTAAAGTCACTCCTTCGCGCTTAGCTATGAATAATACCGCCACAATCGGCAGCACTGCGTCGCGCGTGGGCAGAGCTGTCAGTAGGCGATTTTCCCAGCTTATATCAGAACCGGTAAGGAAGCCGCCATTGGCTTCCCACCCACACACCGTCTGCTTACCGCGAGCCAGCGCCTGCTCCATTCCAGCAATTACATAAGGAGAACCGATGCGGGTTTTCGGCTCAACAATATCTTTCAAACTGCCTCTATCAATGCCGTCATTGCTACTAATCGGCACAACCACCGCATCGGCACCCAGTAATTCAGCAGTGAGCATACCGACCAGATCGCCGCCAAAAAAACGCACCGCTGCTGTTTGCTCATCGACACCCAATAGCAAAGGTCTATCGCTATCGCCATCGGTGGAAACGATAGCGTCAAATTGCCCATACTCCGAAGAAGCTTGGTTATATAAGTTTTGAATAGCCGCCAATTGCTTAGCATCCATGTTTTCGGTGTCGATGGGCACAAATGTTTCACTGCGCCCCACGGCAACAACCTCAGCTCCCAATGCGCGAAGAATTTCAACCACCAGATCCCGGCCGACTGCCGAATGCTGATAAACCAAAATACGCATATTTGACAACGCATCGTTGCCAAAAAAACTCACATAGCGCTGCCGATAAATTTCCGCAGCATCAGAATGTTCAGATGATAATTGCTGTGATCCTGATTTAAAGCGCCCGTCCCCATCAAATAAGGAATCAGCAAACGCTTGTTGGTAAAACCGTTGCCTGACCAGATTGACTTTTTCGTTAATCGGCTGCTCGTGTTGTTTTAGCAACTCGCCTTTTGATGTGTTGGTTTTGTAGCCGTTGCGATCAAATGGGATATGACTGCCAGTAATCATTATGCTGCCTTTGCCTTGCAGCAATGCGTAATGCGTGAGTGCGGGCGTGGGAATTTGCCCGAGATTGACTGCTTTCATCCCCGCGGAGAGGATGGCTTGCTCGATAGCCTGCGCCAATTCGCCGCGGCCTTGCTGTTCAGGTACATATAAACTGGAACTGGGACGCAAATCGCGGGCATAAAAAAACTCTTCCCCTTTGACAATACCACCTTCTGATTTAGGTAGTGACTGCAGAAATTCCAGCTCGGCCACAGCATTAACAAACACTTCCAGCTGAGTCAGATGAATAACCTGCCCCCTTCTGCCGCTGGTACCAAATTGCAATGCTTGCGGCTCATAATTGAGACTCTGGCGGAGTGAATTTTGTGGAAACGTGGCCATTCTGATTTACTTGCTTGGGGAGACATAGAGACTCGTTTCCAGCCTTAGCTAGGAAACGAGCGAAATAGGACTTTTATTTTACTGCGCTTTAAACTCGCCTTGATGGTCAAGAAACCAGCGATATGTACTGACTAGCCCTTCGGCTAATTTTATATGTGGCTGCCAGCCGAGTGATTTGAGTTTATCGACATTCATCAGTTTTCTAGGTGTGCCATCGGGCTTGGTGCCATCCCAAATAATTTCACCTTGAAAACCCACCACTTTTTGAATGGTTTCCGCCAATTCGCGAATAGTTACATCTTCACCGGTACCGGCATTTAGGTGCGATAACATAGGCTCTGTGCTGGCTTGATATTGCTGCTTGCTCAACCCCAAAACATGTAAACAAGCAGCAGCCATATCATTCACATGTAAAAATTCACGCATGGCCTTGCCCGTACCCCATAAAGTAACGGTAGGCGTATTTGCCGCTTTAGCGTCATGAAATTTTCTGATCATGGCCGGAATGACATGACTGTTTTCCAAATGAAAATTATCATTCGGCCCATATAAATTGGTCGGCATCATCGAGCGGTAATCAGTCCCATACTGACGATTATATGACTCACATAATTTAATCCCAGCAATTTTAGCTATTGCATAAGGCTCGTTAGTGGCTTCCAGAGTGCCGGTCAGCAGGGCATTTTCAGACATCGGTTGTGCAACCAGTTTTGGGTAAATACAGGAGCTACCCAAAAACAGTAAGGACGAACAACCTGCAGCCCATGACTGATGAATCACATTGGCTTCCATCATCAGGTTTTGATAAATAAATTCGGCCGGATATTCGTTGTTGGCATGTATGCCACCGACTTTAGCCGCGGCCAAAATTACATAATCCGGTTTTTGCTGTTGCATGAATTCGCGTACAGCAGCCTGGTCTGTTAAATCAAGCTCAGCATGGGTCCGGACAATAACATTCTTGTAACCACTATCGTTTAATTGCGAAAGAATGGCTGCTCCTACCATGCCGCGATGTCCAGCCAAATAAATCGTTTTATTGGTTGCCAACATTACCTTTATTCCCGAGTAATAGCGATTCTGTAGCCTTGCTCTTTAAGCAATGCGTGTTTTTTGGCCTGCTCAAGATCATATGCAACCATTTCGGTAATCATTTCCTGCAAGGTTATTTGCGGCACCCAACCTAGCTTTTCTTTGGCACGTGTCGGATCACCTAATAAAGTTTCAACTTCTGCAGGTCTAAAGTAACGCGGATCAATAGCGACAATGTTTTGGCCGACTTTTAATCCTGGCGCATTATTGCCATCAATATTGGCAACATAGCCTTTTTCATCAACGCCATCACCTTCCCATCGCAATGTTACACCGAGTTCTTTGGCAGACATTTCAATAAATTGCCTTACCGAATACTGTACTCCAGTGGCAATGACAAAATCTTCAGGCTGTTCTTGTTGCAACATCATCCACTGCATGCGCACATAATCTTTGGCATGCCCCCAATCTCTGAGCGAATCCATGTTACCCATGAACAAACATTGCTCAAGACCCATGGCGATATTGCTAAGAGCACGAGTAATTTTACGCGTAACAAAAGTTTCGCCGCGACGCGGTGATTCATGGTTAAACAAAATGCCGTTGCAGGCATACATACCGTAAGCTTCACGATAATTAACGGTAATCCAATAAGCATAAAGCTTGGCAACCGCATAAGGCGATCGAGGGTAAAAAGGCGTGGTTTCCTTTTGCGGTATTTCTTGAACTAATCCGTAAAGTTCGGAGGTTGAGGCTTGATAAAAACGGGTTTTCTTTTCCAGCTTTAAAAACCTGATCGCTTCAAGTAAACGCAACGTACCGATACCATCGACATCAGCGGTATATTCAGGTGATTCAAACGACACCGCCACATGACTCATAGCACCCAAGTTGTAAACCTCATCCGGCTGAGTTTCACTTAAGATTCTGGTCAAATTTGAGCTATCTGACAAATCACCATAATGAAGATAAAACTTAGGATTTGAAGCATGAGGATCTTGATAAATATGATCAACCCTCTCGGTATTAAACAACGAAGAACGCCGCTTTATGCCGTGAACTTCGTATCCTTTAGCCAGCAATAACTCAGCCAGATACGACCCATCTTGTCCGGTTATTCCGGTTATTAATGCTCTTTTATTACTCACTCTAACTCCTTTAGTTAGTTATAAGGGTTTTAGAATCGACAATTTTTCCTGGTATATATTCAGGCAATTGAGGACTTATATCTTTTAAAAATGACTGTAACCGCTGATCAGCTTTTTCCAAATCTTCACCTGGCTTGACTGAGGTTACTAATCTTATCAGAGTGCCATCAGTTCGATTCATGGTGATTGCATCGTAAAACAAATACCATTTAACTAAATATTCATTGGTAAGCGAGCGACCGCGCTGCTGAAACCAATAATAAACTAATTGCCTGCTATCACCTTTTTCAATAATGGCTCGATCGACTTCGATAGGCAAACCATCCAATTTTATTTCCGGCAACACTCGTTGAGTAAAACTAGTAATTTGCCATCCATCACCAGGAATACAAGATTTTGGCGAATGCACTGACGCACCGGTACGTTGTGACTGGAAATAGGCAATATAAAAATTAACTGTGTCACTAGTTTCTGGCTGCGCATAGTTAACGATCACATAATCAGTCAACTTGAGCTCGTCCAAGTATTTTTGCTCAATGTAATCGTTGCGTCCCTGCCAATTAGCTACAGTTAGTGGAAAATTCAAGAATGGCTTACGTTCGGGAATAATCTCTTGTCGCCCTTGATAAAACTGCGATGCGCTAGCTGATATAAAAGCAAACAGCAACACAACTAACAATGATTTATTGTAAACAATTGTTGGTAATTTTGAGGCCCCACTACCCCATTCTTCCGGAATTCTCACCAAATCGGCCATCGCTAGACCTCGGCCGTTTAATTTTGAAAACAACCACATTTCTATAAATAGAAGCACCATGCAAGCCATGAAGATAATCCAGCCTTCAAAGTCATGGAGAAATCCTTCTGCCATTTCAGTGCCCCAGTACTGCACCATGACGCCAATTACGCCAATGCGAAAGCTATTCATGAAAATGGTTAGCGGAATTGATGATAAAAATATCAATGCTTTTTGCCAAAATGGCCCTTTAAACAACCACGCGCAAAGGAAAGACAAGCTTGCCAAAGGAAACAAGTAGCGTAAGCCGCTACAGGCATCGACCACCTGTAACTTATAGACACCCAAATCAATAACATTACCTTCTAGATACACCATAATGTCACAGGCACGAATAAACTCGACCCCTATCCATGAGGAAACCAGCTGTAGCTTAGATGACAGATTATTCAAAATAAAACTAGGAAAAGGCACCATAAAGAGTAAAAAAAACAATGGCACAGCTGCCATCCGCCCCCCCTTTAGTCCATAGACAGATAAAAATAGTCCTGTAAGAGTCAGGATGAATGCGTACTGTTCAATAGTTTTTAAGGTAGCTAAATTGCCCAAAATACCCAAAATCAAGCCGAGCAATACTATTACTAGACCAGGCAGCGATTGCTTATATTCTCGTACACAAACTAATTCGTTACGTCTCAGCCAAATAAAATAGCCACTAATCACAGGAATAAAAAAACCATGCCCGTATTCTTCAACATTTATCCAGACACTAACCATTTCGGCTAAGCCCACTCTAAATGTGTAACCAAGTAGTAATAGTAGAAGGCTCCAAAAAGCAATCAAATAAGCGGGGTTTATTGTAGGAGTTATCAAAGATTCTTGATCGAGAGTAGTCATTTTTGTTTTAGATGTTGAAAGATTGGAGGCGTTCCAAAATATTTATTCTAACAGCTGAAGCTTCGCCTTCGCGAATCATATGAGGGCTATATAGATTTTTTATTAAAGCAGAGAAATAGAGCTCTTATTAATATACCTTAAGCAAAAATAAGCCATTTAGAAATTGCAAATTCTCCCTTATTTTTTCAAAAAACGGGAGTACATAACACTCCCGTTTCATCTAACTAATTAAGCACAAATTAAGCAATTAATGCTTTGCGACGAGTAATTGAAGTCAAACCAACTAATGCACTACCGAACAACCAAACAGCTGCAGGAACAGGAACTGCTGTCAGCGTCAAAGTACCCGTCGTTGTTGCTGCAAAGCCGCCCGCAACAGAATGCCCCTGAACACTTGAAACTGCTGCAATAAGTGGGGAAGAATTTGCATTCAAAGAAAATAATGCATTAGCGCCACCAATGCCAGGATTGTAAACAGCCGAATTGTAAGAGCCAAAACTACCTAACAAATTCAGACTGTATTGCCCCGCACCGATTCCAAATAGAGGCGACAATAAACCGTTACCGCCACTAATAGTTCCGGTCAGCAATAAATTTCCATTGTCAAAGCCACTATCTAAAGCAAAGCTATAATCAGGCGTAGTATCGAAATACAATGAGCTGGTTCCAGTGGCATTGCCGAAACTTACATTGCCAGTAAAAGCATCTACATTGGTAACTGTAAAAGAAAAATTGGACACCAATGTCAGCTCATAACCACTACCTGAACCGGTAGTATTAAGATTTGATGCACTTACAGTCTGCCCAGTACTTTGCAGTTTATGACTATCAACACTTGATTGAAACCAACCCGATACGGTTTGACCTACGGTTGGATTTGTAAGCGCAGAAGTCAATATAACTCCCGAACCAAAATGATACTGGTTAAAAGGACCAACATTATTTTCATCGCCATCAACTGTACCTGCATTGCCATAATTAGCACTACCAGTCCACGTAGATGCATGGGCATTTTCAATTGGCACTAAAACAGCTGCTGAAACAGCAAGGGATAAACACCCCCGCAACATTTTTTTATACTTTAAATTCATAAACACAACTCCTAACCATTTAATCAGATAAAAAGAACAAGATAACTTGCAAAGCCCCCCCCCTAACTATAAAAATTAGTCAAGGGCCAAATATATTAAGCAAAAAACAAACCAATCAATAAAATGCAAGGACGGACTCAATATTTAATGTCTTTAAACACGAAAACCAAGTCATATAACCACCAACAGCACGTTAAATAACACAGTTTAATTAAAGCCACTATGCGCGCAACTCTTAGCAGAGACTAGAGCATACCCAAGTTTTGCCCCATACATTGTTACATTTGCATTAAATACGAAACGAATCTTATCTGAAGAGTAAAAAAACAGTATTCTTAAAAAAATGCCATTTTCCATTAATGACTGACAGTATTTTCACTAGCAGCACCTGATTCATACCCTTAACAACCCAGCCCTTTTTAAGCCATTAATACTTTTTAAAAAGAGTCATGCAAAATAAATGCTTGAATGCTCGTTCAATTAATCGGCATAATCATTGCATTAAATCCAACACCTAACATCATACCTAACACGATGTTAGGTATCTTAAGGTATTGATATACTGGATTTACGCTAAATCATATTTCGGAAGTGATTCTCCTTTATCAAACAACAACGTCCAATTTGTCATATTCTTTAGTTATAATCACTAGAGTTCTATATTCATGAAATGTGAGCCCGCTTCACAAACCAAATTAAAGGTAATTCCCTTGAAATATTTTCTATTTTTGATCACTGTATTTCTTGCAACCCCGCTTTTATCGTTCGCCGAAGATCAACCAAAACCCATAGCCGATGCCCTTTACAAATTATCCCCCGGCGATGTCTTGGAAGTTTCTGTTTGGAAAGAAGCCGATTTACTAAAACAAGTTATTATTGCTCCCGATGGCACTATTTCGCTGCCATTAGTCGAGACCATTATGGCTGCGGGCAAAACAGTCACGGAGCTTAAAAAGATCATCACTGAAAAGCTAAATAGCTATATTGCCGACCCCGCTGTTAATGTGGCTCTCATTAAAAACGACGGCAACATCTTTTTTGTTATCGGAAAAGTTAACAAACCAGGCCCTATTGTTGCCAATCGCCATATTGATGTCTTACAAGCATTAAGCTTGGCTGGTGGCTTAACAGTATTTGCCAAAGAAAGCTCAATTTACGTGCAGCGCCGCGTGGGTAATGAAATAAAATTATTCCCATTTGACTACGACGATGTGTTGGACGGAGACAACCTTAATCAAAACATTGTGCTACAACCTGGCGACACAGTAACAGTTAGATAACGTCTGCAAACACCAGTTTTACTTAAACCTAATGAATAATCCAAGCCGTTTATTCTGTTTGTGCGCACTCATAATGGCGACTTGCGACAGCACGGCCACTGAGTACTATCTGGAGCCCCGGTTTTCTTCAAACCAACGCTACGATACCAATATCAATATGCGCCAAACTCCACCACAAGCCAACTGGATCACGACAGTGTCACCAGCGGCTAATTTTGGCTTGCGCTATGAAAACGGTGAATTAAATTCCAACTTCACTTGGAACCAGTTGTTCTATAACAATCAATCAGAGCTTAATATTGACGAGCAATTGTTTGGATTGGATTTCAAGCATAAAACTGAACACTTTGATTGGGCTTTTAAAAACTCGTACAACAACCGCTCATCGCTCAACACTGAAGATACAGGCAGCGGCATACTTTTTAGTCAAGTTATGAGAAAGCAGCTCACCCTGGCCCCATCTGTTTCTTATGCCTTAGATGAACTTAACTCACTGGCGTTTGATTATTCTTATGAAAACACCAAATACGAAAAAAATCAGAATGCCCTTTTTCTTTCCGATTATGACTATCACCAATTATCTGGCACCTTTAATCATATGTATTCGGAACGCGATAAGCTTAACGCTACACTTAGCACCTCCAGGTATAAAACGCCCGTTCAAGATCAAACCACTTACAACACCGTTGCCCAATTAGGCTGGCAGCATAGTTTCAGCGAACAATTAGTAACCTATATATCAGCCGGTTTAAATTATTCACAATCAGAATCATCTACTCCCCTGCTTGGCTTTATTGGTTTTAATCGCCAAGGCATTCCTTTTTACTTTGACCCAAATACCGGCTTACCAACTTCACAGCAGCGATTTGGGGTTTTAGAAAACAACGCTTGGGGCCAAGTCTATCGAGCATCCATACAAAAATCTTTTGAACGTAGCTCTGTATCTCTAATAGGCTCACAAAATCAAACCCCCACCTCACAAGGACTGCAAACACGTACTGAAATTTCTCTCAACAACGCCTATACCATTAATGAGCGCTGGACATCAGGACTTACAAGCAGCTACTCAACCAATGAAATAACCGGCCAGCAAAATAGCCGATTCAACCGAACTTATTACACAATTAGCCCAAATATCAATTGGAAATGGACACCTGAAATTAACCTAGGGCTTTCATACACCTATCGACAACAAGAATTCCAAGGCAGCACACAGCCAAGTCAAGGCAACATTGTCCAACTGCAATTTAATTATCAACCTCAAATCAATCGCCAGGTGAAATAGCGTGGAAAACCAAACCCTCGACATTAAAGATTACATAAACATTCTCAAACGGCGAATTAGATACTTATTAATTCCAGCCGCAGCCATTACATTATTAAGCATAATGCTGGCAGTTTTATTGCCCCCAGTTTACAAATCTTCTGCCACGATTTTGATTGAAGAACAGGAAGTGCCTAAAGAACTGGTTAAATCCACAGTCA
>JAUYMX010000443.1 GCA_030699345.1 Methylococcaceae bacterium | reverse complement strand
CATCCATTTACGCTTTCTTCAAGCTCGAACAACTCAAACTGAAGCACCACCTCAACCATTTCGCGCTCAGGAGTAAGATTTACCTCAAGGCATTACAAGCCAGTTATGCCGAACTGCAGCGACTGAGTGCGTAACATCAGTAATTAATTGCTTTCATTTTAAGAGTTCAAAAACTCCTACAACATTACGGTCAGTTTACTTATTCATGCCTTTCCAGAAGCCAGACAAACAATAGGGAATCTCGAAAAACCCATTCCGCTCATGGTTCGACAAGCTCACCACGAACGGAACTCATTGATTTGTAGAGTACCGTTCGCATTTATGCCTTGTGGGTACTGAGTTTATCGAAGTGCATGGTTTTTCGAGCTTCCCAATAATTGGGGCTAAACAAAACTAGACGCTTCTCAACTTAATCAACAAATCCATGTTCACCAAAATCCTTAATTAATTGGATGAACAGCCCCCTCCAAATATAGCCAGCGCTCAAGCACCGAACGAATATACACCTGCTCTTCGCTGCTAAGCTCTCTGCCCTGCGGAATCCGGTGCCATTTTGCTAAGCAACCTCGACAGCAGCAGGCCGTGGCATGCTGCGCAACAAAAACGGGATGACCTCTAAACGGGGTTTGTTTACCGTCGTTTAAAGGTTGGGCGACCGCCAGTCGTTTGGCTATAAAGTCTGCTGCATGGCTAAGCACGGTATCCATGCCTTTTTGGTGTAAATATTCCAGATCCTTATCCTGTAGATGAAACTTTGCGCGGAATGCCGATTTGACCAGTCCGGTAAATAGTTCGTCCAAATCCCGCATGGTTATAATTACCTCAACACGCCGCTGGCCGGGGTATAGCTATCCAGCACCTGCAGATAGTTGGCCCGCTCATAGGCGCTGGGATCAATCGCATTCTGCTGACTGACACTACCCTTTAACTGACAAATGGATTCGTATTCATGCTCGACCAGCCATTGCTCCAGTTCCGCGCGAATCTCGCCAAGCTTGCCCACGCCATGCGCCAGCAACACGCTGCATAAATGCACCACGTCAGCACCCGCCAACAGGGCCTTAATCACATCAGCGCTTTGGTGAAAACCGCCAGTCACCGCCAATGACAATTTGACACGGCCATACATCAGCGCCGTCCAGCGGATGCGCAACAAAGCTTCCTCAGGTGTCGACAAATGTAATTTTGGCAGTACTTCAAGCGTTTCCAGATCAATATCCGGCTGATAAAAGCGATTGAACAGCACGATTCCATCAGCACCGGCTGCCTCCAGGCGTTGGGCAAAATTTATCGGCGAACTGAACTGTGGCGATAATTTTAAAGTCAGCGGCAAACTGACCCGATTTTTCAACTCCCGCAGAATATCCAGATAACGGTTTTCCACGGTTTCACTACTGTCCTCGATATTGGCTGCTAGATGATAAATATTCAGTTCCAGCGCATCGGCCCCAGCTTGCTGCAGAGCTTCCCCGTATTCAATCCATCCGCCTCGGGAAATTCCGTTCAAGCTGGCAATGACTGGAATATTCAGACTACTTTTCAGCCGCTGCAAATGCTCCAAATATTGTTCCTGAGTAACTATTCAGCGTAACTCTCAAAAATAAAGCTTGACAAGGTTTTGCATGGAAAATCGTTTTCAAAGTGGTTTTACCCAAAGGGCCCTTCATTGGCCTCATAGGCGTGAACGCTTTGCCGACACAGCCAG
>JAUYMX010000439.1 GCA_030699345.1 Methylococcaceae bacterium | reverse complement strand
AATACTTATCAAACAACTGGATACAGACACAGTCGGCTTGGAACTGTTTGAAAAAGTCCAGTTGGTGGTCGAAAAAAGCCAACTGATTGAACTCTATAAAAAAGACAAAGCCGATAAAGGCGAAGAAAAAGTAGAAAACTTAGAAGAGTTGGTCAACGCCGCGCGCCTGTTTGATAAGGCCAGCGTGCAAATGGTTGATGACAATGATGTCAATCTTAGCGAACTGGACATGTTTTTAGCCAACGCCGCGCTCGAAGCAGGCGACATGCAAGGCGATGATTTTGACGATTGCGTGCAATTGATGACCTTGCATTCCGCCAAAGGTCTGGAGTTTAAACTGGTGTTTTTGGTCGGTGTGGAAGAAGGCTTGTTTCCTTCGCAGCAATCGGTTGACGATGTCGGGCGTTTGGAAGAAGAGCGCCGCCTCTGTTACGTCGGCATGACCCGCGCCATGCAACATTTATACATCACCTATGCCGAATCCAGACGCTTGTATGGCCGGGAAAGCTACCCGCGCCCGTCACGGTTTTTACGCGAAATTCCTGCAGAGCACATGCAAGAAGTACGCTTGCGCGCCAGCGTCAGTCGTCCTGCCACTGTGGTTAAGCCGAGGAGCGGAGCTATACAAATGCCGAGTCGTTACAAGCTCGGCCAACGCGTCAGTCATGACAAATTCGGGGAAGGCGTGGTGTTACAACTGGAAGGCGAGGGCGCCCAAGAGCGCGTACAAATCAACTTCAAACAAGTCGGCATCAAATGGCTGATTGTTTCTATGGCGCAGTTGGATGTGTTGTAGGTTGTGGAGCTGGCCGTAGGGTACGCATTGCTTACCATTTTCAGGGTATTCCGGTAATTAAACCCTCAAAAGGTACGCGGTGCGTACTACATGACTGGCCGCATTTGCATTACAGATTTTTTGTACAAGTATTTCTTAATAATAACGAGGCAGTAAATTGAAGCTTTTAGAATCTATTAGTAAATTAGGTGAGGAGGCCGCGTTTGCAGCCGCTGCTGATTTATCGATCCAATTACAAATAAATTGGGATGATGAAGTGAAGTATCTTTTTCGCGTAGTTGTCGCTGATTTAAACAGAGTTCCTGGAAATATTGGCGGTAAAAACGATGGTGAAATTACAACCATAAAAAAGTGGCTTGAAAAATATAAAAAAGGCTACGAAGGTCGAGCTTCACAACGATTATCTAACCCTTTAGGGACTGTAGCAGACCCTGTTATAGAAAAAATTATCGGAGCCAGACTTAGCAACTTAACTGATGAAGAGCTTAAAAAGATCTCATTTGCTCATCGTCTTGGCATGTCAGCGGAAAATATACTTGGTTTGTTACTTGAGGAATATTTATCGATTAATCTCAGGCCTAGAGGCTGGCATTGCGCATGGGGTGAAACTGTAAAATCCGTTGATTTCGTAAATGAAGATGGCAGTTTGCTACAGATAAAAAACAGGAGTAATTCCGAAAACAGTTCCAGCAGTGCAATCCGCAATGGAACGAAAATAGAAAAATGGTACCGGATTAAAGCGGATAGGATTGAATATATGTGGGAAACTCTAAATCAAATTTGCAATACAACAACGCTTTCCGAGGAAGCATTTGTAGACTTTGCAACCAGCTGCGTACGTAATAATCCCGGCTGCATAGTCGTAGAAGCAGAAAATCCTTGGGGCTGATAAAACTGACCTAAAACAAAGAAGTTTGAACTGGATGTTCAGAGCCATTTTGTCCTGATATTTTGAGAAATTGTTGCTTCCATTCCGAGTCACTTGTGTATTTGTATCTTGAATAATTAAATCCATTAATCTGTTCAATATCGGCCTGATTGACAAGCAGCATCGCCAACTTACCTACTGCAAATCCGAGACTGGCAGGTACAGCATTCCCAATTTGTTTGTATTGTTCAATTAAAGGCCCGGTAAATTGCCAATTCTCCGGGAATTCTTGAAGGGCTCGATATTCTTGGATAGATAATGGTCTGTCTTCTTCAGGGTGAGCCAAATCAGTTGCTGGCATTGCCGGATGAGTAACTAATGTGGGAGAAGGTTTATCCCACGCCAGTCGCCTGAGGAACCCAGTTTTTCCGCCTCCTGAATAAAATGATTTTCCCATAGCTTCTTTTTGTAAATCTTCGGACAAATTACGCCAGTTTTGCCCCTCCTTTAACTGTCTGTAATAAACCAAGCGCTTCTCTGGAAAATTTAAATGCGTATGTTCTACTAATCCTTTAGTGGCTTGTCTAAATGTTCGCCATTTCTTTAAACCATAGATTCCATTTTCAGAGTGTGTTGGAACGAGAAACGGAGGTTTGGTTCCATCACGACAGCAAACAATGATCACTCGCTCCCTGCTTTGAGGTGTGCCAAAGTTTGCGGCATTGTAGAGATTAAAGGAATAGTTATATCCGGCATGTTCCAGCCGATTGAGAACAAAGTTAAGGGCACCGCCTGGAAGTTCGTCCAACGTCAGGTCGGGGTAACTATCGCCCCTCATATCGTGCGGACGATGCGTCATAGGGCAAGAGAGTAATCCCCTAACATTCTCAATAACTAAAACTTTAGGTCTAATATTGAGAGCTATATCAAGATAGGCGAGAAAAGCATTCCCTCGATCATCATTAAAACCGTTTCTTTTTCCAGCCGTACTAAAAGCTTGACAAGGGGGGCCACCCATTATTAGATCGATATCATCGTTTCTTGTTAAGCCTGCGTAATGTAATACGTCATCGGCTGAGTAATTATTAATATCTCCTATAAGCGCTATATCTGGTTTATTTAAAGCAATGGTCTGACGACAATATTTGTCAACCTCGCAAGCTAGTCTTATATCAAAACCCGCACGTTCAATTCCTAGGTCAAGCCCCATAGCCCCCGAAAAAAAGCTCAAAGCGATCGGTTTGTTATTTTTTTGCATGTACACAGGATGGTCTTCTGCAATCGTATGCGCTGTTGTTAATCCATACCTTGATAGGCTTTCTAAGTTTATGAACCAAGAAGTTCCAATTTTTTCAGCCGCGATTAAACCTTCTCGACATAAAGTTCTTACTCGTTGCACACTTACATTAAGAGTTTTTGCCGCATCTTTTATTGTTAACTTGGTACTCATTGTATATTTCCATTGCGAAACTAAAAACAGGTACCTATCCTATCAGTGCGTAGGAATTTTACAAAATTATATTCAACTTATAATAGCAGAAGGATGTGGCGAGTGAACCGCATCAATCTCGTTATTCTCCAGCTGAAATATCAGAAACATCGATATTCTCACACCAATGAGTTGGGAAGATTCCACGTTCAAGATAACGATGAAAGCTGGAGTGAGTCGGGTAGGGTGGGCAGATTTTTTTGCCCACCGTATTTTCACTAACCCACCCAATTCTCCAGTTTCAACCCTTTTACCCGCTCAAATTCTCGTAAGTTGTTGGTCAATAAAGTCATATTCAACGATAAGGCAATTGCGGCGATTTGAATGTCATACGCGCCAATCGGTGTCCCTAGTTTTTGCAAGTTATTACGGATTTTTGCCGCTTTTTTTGCCGCATCCAGAGTAAAGTCGACAACCGTTAACGGCGCGATAAAATTTTCTAATGCTGCCAGATTACGTTGCTGGGAATTATTTTTTTCGATGCCGTAATAAAGCTCGAATAGGGTAATAGTGGGGATGTGCAGTTGTTTGAGTTGGATCTGTTGGAAGCGGGCCAACACTTCGGGCGGGTGTTTTTTGATCAGATAAATGCAGATGTTGGTATCCAGCAAATAATGGATCATTCAAATACGCTCCAATCGCGCTCTTGTGCTTGCTCGGGCTGTTCGCGGCCATTCTCCATAAAATCATCTGAAAATTGGGATAGTGATGCAAACCATTGTTCCCATGAGTCTTCTATGGGCTCTAAAATGATTTTGTTGCCTTCTTTGGAGATTTTTACTTCCTTGCCTTGCAGGCGAAATTCTTTAGGCAAGCGGACGGCTTGTGAGCGACCGTTTTGAAAGAGTTTTGCTGTTGCCATGATATGTGACCTTTAAAAGATATATTCGAAAAGTATATACCTTTTGACTGTTTACGACGCATAAATAGTTAAGTTGTAGCCCGGTTGAAGGAGAGTGCAATCCGGGGTATGGCTGATCCGATAAGCAGTCTAGCGGGTATTTCAAAAATCCGTGTTTTAATGACCTTTCAATCTGACAAGAGAGCTATTAATGACGGCATCCGCCCACCCTGTTGCGCATCCTAATCGCCAAACGCTTTATGTTGCCTTGGCGCTCGTGTCGGGCATTTTGGTCGGCGAGTTACTCAATTTAAACTTTGCTAACACGCCGCTGTTAAAGCAGTTGATAGAAATCTTTGCGGTGCTGACAGATGTTTTCCTGCGCTTGGTCAAGATGATTATTGCGCCGCTGGTGTTTTCCACATTGGTGGTAGGCATGGCCAAAATGGGTGATATTCAAACCGTGGGCCGCATCGGCATTAAAGCTATTTTGTGGTTTTTTTCGGCATCGCTGTTTAGCCTGTTGTTAGGCATGTTGTTGGTAAATACCTTTCAGCCCGGCAGTTCGTTGCATATGGCATTACCGGCGGTTGGTACTGATATTGGCTTGCCGCAGGTTAAGCCGACCTTGGCCAGTTTTGCCGCGCACATGTTTCCTAAGAGCATTGTCGAGGCGATGGCGAATAATGAGATTTTGCAAATCGTGGTGTTTGCCATGTTCTTTGGTGTCGCTTGTGCGTCATTAGGTGAGCTGGCGCGGCCAACGGTTAAATTACTCGATTCGCTCAGCCACATCATGCTTAAAGTCACTAGCTATGTCATGCACTACGCGCCGGTGGCGGTATTTTCAGCGATGGCTTCGGTGATCGCCCAAAACGGTATTAGCGTGTTGTTGTCTTACGGCAAATTTATCGGGCAGTTTTATTTCGGGCTGGTACTACTTTGTTTGGCGCTTGGCTGTTTTGCCTGTTTGTTTATTGGGCGACGGGTATTTTCATTGCTGCGCCATATTCGCGAACCGATGCTGTTGGCGTTCGGTACGGCCAGCAGCGAAAGCGCTTATCCAAAGCTATTGCAGCAATTGGAACGTTTCGGTTGTGATGAGAAAGTCTGCGGGCTGGTGTTGCCGTTGGGGTATTCGTTTAATCTCGACGGCAGCATGATGTATATGACTTTTGCGGTATTGTTTGTCGCCCAAGCTTATGGGATTGATATGCCTCTGATGGATCAGTTGATTATGTTGCTGGTGCTGCTGTTTACTAGCAAAGGCGTAGCAGGCGTGCCGCGCGCTTCGTTAATTGTCATCGCCGCTACCTTGTCGATGTTTCATATTCCTGAGGCTGGCCTGCTCCTATTATTGGGCATCGACCAGATTCTGGACATGGGGCGCAGTGCAACCAATGTGTTTGGCAACAGTATTGCCGCTACTTTGGTTAGCCGGTGGGAAAAGGCGTTGCGGTAAATTCGTCCTATACAAATGTAAAAACACTAATGCAAACTAACAAAAAGCCTCATCAACATCTTTACGTTCAAGTTTTAACCGCCATCAGCCTCGGCATTTTGCTGGGTTATTTTTATCCAGAAACGGCTGTGAGTATGAAACCGCTGGGCGATGGTTTTATCAAGCTGATCAAAATGATCATTGCGCCGATTATTTTTTGCACGGTGGTGACGGGCATTGCCGGGATGCAGGAGTTGGATAAAGTCGGCCGTGTTGGTGTTAAAGCGCTGCTGTATTTTGAAGTGGTCAGCACTTTGGCGCTGATTATCGGTTTGCTGGTGGTGCATATCATTCAACCTGGCGCGGGCATGAATATCGACGTCAGCACCTTAGATACTAAAGGGCTGGCGGCTTATACCGAGGTGGCAAAAAATCATAGTACGGTCGATTTCCTGCTCAATATTATCCCTGCCACGGTCATCGATGCGTTTGCCAAGGGCGATATTTTGCAGGTGCTGCTGTTTTCATTGTTGTTCGGATTTTCACTCGCCGCGATGAAAGAGACTGGCGCCGAAGTGGTTGTTTTTATCAACAAGATTTCCCATGTCTTGTTTGGTATCGTTGAGACCATTATGAAGCTGGCGCCTGTCGGTGCGTTCGGCGCGATGGCGTTCACTATTGGCAAATACGGGCTGGGTTCGCTGGCGCCACTAGCGAAATTGATGGGCAGTTTTTATCTCACTTGCCTGCTATTTATTTTTATTGTGCTGGGATTGATTGCCCGAATGACGGGGTTTAGCATCGTTAAGTTCATTGTTTATATTAAAGACGAACTGTTTATTGTGTTGGGAACATCATCGTCAGAATCGGTATTGCCGCGGATAATGTTGAAGCTGGAAAAGCTGGGCTGTTCCAAATCGGTGGTCGGATTGGTCATTCCAACCGGCTATTCGTTCAACCTGGACGGGACGTCTATCTACCTGGCGATGGCGGCCATTTTTGTTGCTCAAGCGACCAATACACCGCTGACGCTGACTCAGGAGCTGACTTTGTTCGGAGTGTTGATACTCACCTCCAAGGGCGCAGCAGGTGTTACCGGCAGCGGCTTTATTACCCTGGCGGCGACGTTGTCGGTGATTCCGACTATTCCGGTGGCTGGACTTGCATTGATATTGGGGATTGACCGGTTTATGTCCGAAGCCCGTGCGCTGACCAACCTAATTGGTAACGGCGTTGCTACAGTGGTCGCGGCAAAATGGGAGCATGAATTAGATGTTCAAAAGCTTGAAGCAGAACTTAACGCCAAACAATAAAATTAAGTGATCAACGGAGATAAAGTAGATGATCGATTGGGCAACGATTACAAAACATATTGCCGAGGCCACGGGATTACCATGTGTTTTTAAAAGTGTACAACCGATAGCCGGCGGCGACATCAATAGTGCTTATAAGTTGCAAGCTGAAGATAAGGCTTATTTTGTCAAATTAAACCGGGCGTCGTTGTTGTCGATGTTTGAGGCGGAATGCGCCGGTTTGTGCGAGCTGGTGTTAGCCAATACGGTGCAGGTACCAAGCCCTGTGGTGTGCGGGGTTGCAGGACAGCAGGCATTTTTAGTACTCGATTATATCCCGCTTAAATCCAAAAACGCTCAGGCCGATAGCTTGCTTGGACAGCAATTGGCGATGTTACATCAACAAATCAAACCTTATTTTGGTTGGCAGCAAGACAACACTATAGGCAGTACAGCGCAACTGAATCAGGCTGAGCAACATTGGGTTGGGTTCTGGCGTGAGCAGCGCTTAGGGTTTCAGTTGCAGTTGGCGGCGCAAAATGGCTTTGGCGGTCGCTTGCAGACGCAAGGGCAACGATTACAGGCAGATCTTGAGGGTTTTTTTACCGGCTATCAGCCGCAACCTTGTTTGTTGCACGGTGATTTATGGGGCGGTAATGCCGCTGCCGATACGGCAGGGCAGCCGGTGATTTTTGATCCGGCGTGTTATTACGGCGATCGCGAGGCCGACATAGCAATGACCGAGCTATTCGGCGGTTTCGGTGCGGATTTTTACGCGGCTTACAACGAAGTTTATGCCTTGGATGCCGGGTTTAAAGTCAGAAAAACCTTATACAACCTTTACCATGTGTTGAATCACTTAAATCTATTTGGCGGTGGTTATCTGGGTCAGGCCGAGCGATCCATCTCTTTATTACTGGCAGAGGTTTAATTCTGTTGTAACCATTCAGTCTCTTGATCGAGCCGTCATACGTAGGCTGGATAAGCGCTAGCGCATCCGGCAAATGCGGTGGATGCGCGTTGCTTATCCACGCTACACAATTAACGCATAGCCTCAAGCAGGTTAAAGACTGAATAGTCACATTCTGTTTAAGATTGCCGGTACAAAACAATGCCAAACAAGCTCATGCGTTTATTTATGTTAAAAACTGATGTTACGCAAACTAAAAGAAATAACCTTTATTGATATTTAATGATCTTTGGTGTCGCTATCGCGACAGTTTATTTTAATGTCGGTTCTCGCACCGACAGGCGAGCTACTTTCTTTTGCTTCGCCAAAAGAAAGTATCCAAAGAAAAGGCGACCCGGATTCCGCCAATTTCCTGCGCTTCTCGCTTTTGGAGAGGGTTTTCGAAGTGCCATCCTTGGCCCTGCGAAAACGAGCGGCATCCATGCCACTCCCCTTGCGGGCCTATTTCACCAAAAGCTGCGATGCTCGGGGCGGAATAACGGGAGAAAAACCTCTCTGCGTAACATCAGTTAAAAACTAATCTAAGCGTATTAGATTTTTAGTGCGCATTATGTGCGCAATACGATTTGCTATTAAAATTGCGAATAGCGCTCCACAAGTGTCTGCGAATAAGTCCATAAATTCAGAAGCACGGCCGGGTATTAGCATCTGGTAACTTTCTTCAAGAATGCCGAGCACGATAACAATGAGTAGCGGCATAGAAAATAGCTGAATTTTGGGCCTTGGATGCAGTTTGAAAGATAGGGCGCACATCAGTAAGCCTAAAAATGTAAATGCTAAAAAGTGTGCGACTTTGTCGAGGCCTTTTATTTCGCCCAGTATTTGCAGTGGCGGCTGGGAAGATTCTATGAATAACGCTGAAATATAACCAATGATGAGTAGTGCTAATACGACAGTTTTGTGGTTATTTAATTTAGTCATTTAGTGGCTCTTTAATTCTGGTAGGAGGTGGTTAACGCTCTATGGACTTGTAAGGAGCCTGAGTCTTAAGTCTGTAGTTAGAGGGTAGACTAAAAAAATCGTTAGCGGCAAGTTATCGAATGGATGAAGGGAGAGTTTTTAGCGCTGATTAATTGCAAGGGAGTTTTAAATTATCAGGAGACAATACGAATTGCGCGATTGCTTATAGAGCACATTCAGCTAATAGGCTTGTTTATTAACAAAGCCTTTAAAAGTAGTCAAAAAAACGATTTTTAAGTCCAGCCAGAGTGACCATTTTTTTATGTATTCCAGGTCATGATGGATTCTGGCTTCCATTTTATCGATCGTATCTGTTTCGCCTCTACAGCCATTTATTTGTGCAAGACCTGTTATGCCCGGTTTAACTTTGTGACGAAGCATGTAGCCTTGGATTTTCTTTCGATACAGTTCGTTATGGGCGACAGCATGGGGGCGCGGGCCTACAACTGACATACAGCCTTGCAACACGTTGATAAATTGGGGGAGTTCATCCAGTGAGGTTTTACGTAAAAAATTGCCAAATGGCGTGATGCGGACATCATTTTTAGTGGCTTGTTTGACATCGTTGCCGTTTTCGCAAACGGTCATACTGCGAAATTTCCAGACATTGATTTCTTCGCCGTTGATGCCGTAACGTTTTTGTTTAAATAGCACTGGTCCGCGCGACGTTAATTTAATGCCGATGGCAATCAGTAACATGGGGATACTGATAATAGGCAGGATAACTGCGCATAGTAATAAGTCCTCGAGCCGTTTGATAAAACCGTCAAACTCGCTGAAGGGGGTGTCGAACA
>JAUYMX010000423.1 GCA_030699345.1 Methylococcaceae bacterium | reverse complement strand
ATGACCGACTGTCGCCATGATTAACGGATCTTCGCCTAATAAATTGAGGTTATAGGCGATATTACCGGCACAGCCGCCGTATTCACGACGCATAACCGGCACCAAAAACGACACATTCAGGATATGAATTTTTTCCGGCAGTATGTGTTTTTTGAATTGGTCATGAAACACCATAATGGTGTCGTAAGACATAGAACCGCATATCAATGCACTCATTGTTTTCCTCTTAAAAAAGTAAAATAACTGACCAGGTGACAGCTGCCCAAGCTAAGGACATCATCACCGCAGCCGAACCGATGTCTTTGGCCCGACCGGATAATTCGTGGTGTTCCAGCCCTACCCTGTCCACCACCGCTTCAACTGCTGAGTTTAACAACTCAACCAGCATGACTAAGACCATACTACCTACCAACAATAGTTTTTCGATGTTGGTTTGCCCCAGCCAAATTGCCAGCGGAGTGGTGACTATAAATAGGATAACTTCTTGTCTAAACGCTTCTTCATGAGTCCAGGTCGCCTTAAATCCGGCCACCGAGAATATACAAGCGTTAATTAGGCGTTTAATACCTTTGGCATTTTGATTAGCCATGGCGCATCCTTATTGATCAATCAGCGCTTGATAATCAGCGGCATCCAGTAAACTTTCAAGATCAGCCAGATTGTTAGCTTTGACCGTAAATAACCAATTGCCGTAAGGATCTTCATTAACTTGTTCCGGCACATCAACCACCGCTTTATTGACCGCAACAATTTCGCCGGCAACCGGGCTAAATAAATCCGAAGCCGTTTTAACGGACTCAACCACTGCGCATTGTTCCTGTGCTTCAACTTGACGCCCTACTTGCGGCAGCTCAATAAACACCAAATCGCCCAATTCCTGTTGCGCAAAATCGGTAATGCCTACGTGTACCAAATTATTTTCTTCTACTTTCACCCATTCGTGGGTCGGTGCGTATCTTAAATTGGCGGGTAAATTACTCATCGTTAGTTTGCTCTCTATTTTTACAGGATTATTTTATTAGGTTGTTTTGGGCTCAAGCATAACGCGCAATATTGCAAAAACAATAAAAAACACGCTGTTCAGTGTGGCTGCTCTTATAATTTGCGCATTTTAAGCATCCGTTGATTGCATTATTTCACATGAATACTTTGATAATCGCCTGTTTTTTGGTCGCAGGCCTGCTGCCGGTTATTGCTTCGTCTGCCGATGACGATGATGACCAACCAACAAAACCGCAAAACGCAGAGGTAACGGGGGTTGTTTTGCCTGGCACGGCACAATCGAAAGCGGGCATAGAAACCCAAGCAATTCAAGCGGCCCATCACCATTTAGAATTATTGACTTACGGTAAAGCCATTAATATTCAGCCGCTACTCGCTTTGCGGCACCGCTACTTATTAGCGCTATCGGAAGGCAACAGCACCAAGGCCAGACTGACGCAATCAGAACAAAGCATCAATCGGGCGCAAGCATTGTATAACCACGGTGTGACAGCAAAACGACAGCTACAAGAGCAACAAGCGCAATGGCAAAACAATCAAGCACAAGCAAATGCCTCACAACTACAAGCTCAAGCCATTATTGACGAGGCTCGTTTGGATTGGGGTAACACCTTAACCGATTGGGCATTATCCGCGGATGCCAAACCCCTCAATGCCTTTCTGACAGGTAAACAAGTCCTATTGCAAATCAGCTTACCGGCTGGCAAACAATTAGCCGCTGGCGTGACTGACATCGCTGTGGAATCTTCAGGCAAACGGCCTCAAGCCACCTATGCCAAGCTTATTTCCTCCGCCCCCCAGATTGACAGCACGGTGCAAGGCGCAAGTTATTTTTTCGCCAGTGCAGACCCACACTTAAAACCCGGCATGCGCGTTTCAGCGTGGGTGACTGAGCAACAGGACGCCTTAAGCGGCGTCAACGTGCCCAAATCGGCACTGCTTTGGTATCTCGATCAAGCTTTTGTTTACGTTAAAAGCAATGACGACAAATTCAGTAAGCGGGTAATTAGCGGATACACAGCAACCCCAGAAGGTTATTTTGTTAGTGACGGGCTTGAAGCGGGAGAGCAAGTCGTTGTTGTCGGCGGCCAACTGCTGCTTTCAGAAGAATTGCGGGGACAATTGCAGGATGATGATTGAAAAATGCTGAATTCTATCGATAAACAACACCCCATTAGTTCTCGTCGCAGTTCCCCATGTTAGCTAATCTCATCCGCTTCTCGATCCGCTTTCACAGCATTGTTATTGCGCTTGCCTTGATTATCCTGCTTTACGGCGGTTATAGCTTCACTAGCGCCGGGCTGGACATCTTTCCTGAGTTTTCCCCCAAGCGCGTCATTATCCAAACCGAAGCCTCCGGACTGTCTGCTGAACAAGTTGAAATATTAGTCACCCAACCGATTGAAAAGATGCTTAGCGGTTTAATCGGGCTGGAGCGATTAAACTCGGAATCTATTCAAGGTTTATCAGTGATTACCGCGACGTTTATTGAAGACAGTGATGTCTATCGCAACCGACAACTTATCAGCGAACGTTTGGCAGGTCTGGTCTCGCAATTACCGCCGCGCATTACTCCGGTACTGGTGCCATTGTCCTCATCATCGGCGACGGTACTGACCTTGGGTCTGAGGGCTGACACGCAATCGGCAATGGAGTTACGCAGTTTTGTCGATTGGACTTTGATTCCGCGTTTATTAGCCGTGCCGGGCGTTGCCGATGTCAATGTCTTTGGCGGGGATGTGCAACAGTTACAAATACAAGTTAATCCGGAACAGTTACGACGTTTTAACCTAACCCTGGATGATGTTATCCAGGCCGCAGCCCAGGCGGGCAAGATTCAAGGCGCAGGGTTTATAGAAAATGACAATCAGCGCTTTACCTTACAGCTAAGCGGTCAACCCTCTAATCCAGAGCAATTTGCCAACATCATGGTCAAAAGAGACCAGGGCCGCAGCATTAAATTGGGCGACGTCGCTAGCGTCAACTTTGCAGCAGAACCTGCCATCGGTGCCGCGCAAATTATGGGCAAGCCCGGCATCGTGCTGATGGTGATTGGTCAATACGGCACTAACACCTTGACCGTATCCCGGCAGGTAGAGCATGCGCTGCAAGAGTTTGAGCCGGTTTTTAAGCAGCAGGCGATAGCTTTTTATCCGCAGTTATTTCGTCCTGCCGATTATATTGAAACATCGCTGACGCATTTAACCGGGCATTTATTGCTAGGCGGTGTGTTTGTGCTGATTGTGCTGTATGCATTTTTATTTAATGCCCGTACCGCGCTGATTTCGGCGTTGGCCATTCCGGTGTCGTTGTGTGGCGCCGTGATTGTGCTGCTGGCGACCGGCAACAGTCTGAATGTCATGGTGCTGGGCGGCTTAGGAATAGCCTTGGGCGAGGTGGTGGATGACGCCATTATCGACACCGAAAACATTTTCCGGCGCCTGCGCGAAAATCGATTATTACCGCAGCCACTATCGGTAGCGGAGGTGGTTTATGGCGCCTCGTTGGAAGTACGCGCGTCTATGGTTTACGCCAGTTTTATTGTCGCCTTAGTATTTGTACCTTTATTGACCTTAAATGGCGTCGTCGGGCGTTTATTTGCGCCGCTAGGCATTTCCTACATTCTGGCTATTTTAATGTCACTGGTCGTGGCACTGACCTTAACGCCGGCGCTTTGCCATGCACTGCTAGGCAATAGCTTCGATACAGCGGGTGAGCCGCCACTTATTAGCCGTTTAAAACCGCTATACAAAAAATCACTGCTGCTAGTCATCAGGCATTTCAAGGCGTTTCTGGCAGGCTGCATTATCGCTTGCTTATCAGGCATAGCCTTGTTGTTTAGCTTCGACAGCAAGTTTTTACCGGAATTGCGCGAAGGCCATTATATGGTGCATACCTCCAGCATGCCCGGCACCTCCCTGCAAGAATCCATCCGCATAGGCACCAAACTCGCTGAACAGTTTAAAACTGTTGACGGCGTGCAATCGGTATCGCAGTGGGCCGGGCGCGCGCAACGTGGCGCCGATACTTACGGCAGTCATTACAGCGAATATGAAGTTCGACTTAAATCACTATCCGGCGCAGAGCAACAGCGCGTGTTGGATAAACTGCGCGAGATGCTTGCTGAATTTCCCGGCATTTCATTTGAAGTAAATAGCTTCTTAACGGAACGAATTGACGAAACGGTATCCGGTTACACTGCACCGGTAGTCGTCAATTTGTACGGTAACGACTTAAATGCGCTGGATGCCAAAGCCCAACAGCTAGTCAAATTGATGGGCAACATTGAAGGTGCCGCTGATGTGCAAATGCGTTCACCCACAGGCATGCCCTTGCTGGAAATCAAGCTGAATCACGAGCAGTTAAATTTATGGGGGGTGCAACCGGGGCAAGTGATGGACATATTGCAAGCGACTTACGAAACCAAGGTGGTCGGCAAATCTGTGCGTGGCAATCAAATTATCGATATTGCAGTGAGTTTACCGCCAGTACTCCGGCAACAACCTGAGGCTGTCGGCAACTTGCCGCTCAAAACTCAGGACGGCGCAGTCATTACCCTAGACCAAGTCGCACAGATCAATTTTGCATCCAGCCGTTACAATGTTCTGCATCAAGGCGGACGGCGTCACCAAACCGTCACGTGCAAAGTCATTAATCGGGATTTGGATGCGTTTATCAAGGAGCTTAAAGCTAAGGTACTGGGCGACAGTTCTTTTGCCGCCGA
>JAUYMX010000405.1 GCA_030699345.1 Methylococcaceae bacterium | reverse complement strand
TGGCTGAATTTGAAAAAGTGAGTTAAACCATGGACCATGAATTAAAACAACGTTTGATTGGCGCAGTCGTTGTTACTGCGCTTGCAGCCATTTTTGTCCCTATGCTGTTTGACGATCCCGTTGATAACAGCGCTCAGCTGGTGGCTGAGCAGGCTATCCCACTACCAGCGAGTAGTGCTGGGGATACGGCGGCTAAAGTACCAAACAGTGCCGAACAAGTGTTGGCTAGCCCTGAATCGCCTGCCAGTGCTGAGGATAATGCTGTACTTAGTGATGAAATCGATGACAGTCAGGTAAAACCAGCAAACTCCGACGATGCGTTGTATGCAGAAACACCGGGTTATTCTGACGAAGGTGCCGAGGCGATTGTCGATGAGCCAAAAACCGAGCGCCCAAAATCTGCTAAGGGTAAGTTGACTGCTCCTACTACGAATGCGGCGGTTCCTGCAGCTGCAATACCAGATCAGGCCGCAAAAAAAGCCCCAAAAGCCAAAGTTACTCCCAATGCCGCAGAACAAGAGCTATTGAAAAAGGTGCAGTCTGCTAAGTTGCAACAAGATATAGCGGCTGAAACAAAAACTGCCGTTCCAGCTAAAAAAACTGACACTGCGCCGGTTGCAAAAGAAGTAACAGCACAATCCAACCAAGCAAAAGCTATAGCCGCTGCGGTAAATGAAGCCAAAAAACCTGAAGTAGCAGCAAAACCAGCCGCACCAGTCCGTTGGTATATACAAGTAGGCAGTTTTAGCAAAAAAGAAAATGCCACATCACTTTGGGAAGGCTTAAGAGCTCAAGGCTTGCCTGCCTCACTTGATGCCGTGCAAACAACTAAAGGTACAACGTATCGACTCCGCGTTGGACCGGAACTGGATGCAAAAAAAGCCGCAGCAATGAAAGCAAAATTGGATAAACAAAATATTAGTTCCATTTTGGTTTCTGAATAACCCTAAGTTACTGTTCTTTTGTTTGAATTAGTCAGGTAACAGAATGATTTGGATAGATTTTGTTATTTTAGGAATAGTCATTATTGGCGTGATAATCGGTATATGGCGAGGTTTTAGTGCAGAGTTTTTTGCGATATTAACTTGGCTGATAGCCTTGTCGGTGAGCCTGAATTTTGATAAAGATTTTGTCAGATTTATGCCGATGATTTCTGGGGATAATCCTGCAGTAAAAGCTTCAGGTGCTTTCGTTGCCTTATTGATGATCACTTTAGTCGTTGCGGCAATGATAGGTTTTTTGCTCGGGACATTCGGAAGTGGTCATCGTGTCGGCTTTTTCTCCCGCCTTGGCGGCATGATTATGAGTTGTGTCCGTAGCGTGATTTTAATTACTGTATTGGTAATGTTGGCTGGGACAACCGCGTTACCTAAAGATTCCTGGTGGCA
>JAUYMX010000403.1 GCA_030699345.1 Methylococcaceae bacterium | reverse complement strand
ATGCCCATCCGGCTATGCGCGGTTTGGCGGGCCTATCTATCGCCAGACAAATCGGTTTATTGCTGGGCATAGCCCTGAGTGTTGCGCTCGGTGTTGCTATTGTTTTGTGGTCGCAAGAATCTACTTATAGCCGCCTGTATGCAGAAATTGGTGAACAGGATGTCGCCGAAATTATTGAAGTTCTTAATACGCAAGCCATCAAGTATAAAGTTGAAGCCGGATCTAATGCCATTTTGGTACCGACCGATCAAGTCAGCGATGTCAAACTGAAGTTGGCCGCCCAAGGGCTACCCAGAAGTAACAGCTTAGGTTATGAATTATTAGATAAAGATCAAGGACTCGGCGCCAGTAAAGGCGTTGAACTGATGCGCTTTCAGCGGGCATTGGAAGGTGAAATAGCCCGCACCATCATGGCTATCCAAAGTGTTAAATCAGCCCGCGTGTTACTGGCGTTGCCGGTGCAATCGGTGTTTGTGCGCGAACGCAAAAAGCCCAGTGCTTCAGTCATTGTTAATCTTTATCAAGGCAGAGCCTTAGATAAAGGCCAGATTGAATCCATTATTCATCTCGTGGCGTCCAGCGTGCCGCAAATGGACTCGGATCAAGTGACGGTGGTGGACCAAAAAGGCCAGTTATTAAATAGTAAAAATTCAACCGCTGATGCCAATCTCTCCACTCGGCAGTTCGAATACAAAAAGAGTATTGAAGAACACTTGATGGAACGCATTGGCAACATCTTGACGCCGCTGGTGGGTGCCGACGGTATGCGCGCACAAATTTCCGCCGATGTTGATTTTACCGAGACCGATCGTACCCAGGAGATGTTCAATCCTGATTTACCGGCTCTACGCAGCGAGCAAACGTCTGAAGAACAAAATACCTCACCTACACAAGGTGTGCCGGGTGCGTTGTCCAATCAACCCACCCCTGCGGGAACGGCTCCGGAAACGGCGACAGCACCTGCGCCTGCACCGACACCTGGCGCGACAGCAAGCGCAGCGGCTTCAGGCGCAAAGTCAGCGACTCGAAATTTTGAACTCGATAAAACCATCACGCATACCCGCTTAGCGACTGGCTTATTACGCCGCTTATCCGTAGCTGTGGTGGTGGATGACAAACACATGCCGCAAGCTGACGGCACTTTAAAAACCCAAAGTTACGCGCAGGAAGACATTAATCGCTTCAGTGATTTGGTTAAGCAGGCTGTTGGATTTGATAGCAGCCGGGGTGACCAGGTCACCGTTACTAATGTCGCATTCAAATTGGCAGAGCTGGAAGCCTTGCCTGAACTACCACTTTGGGAGCAAGGCTGGTTTTTGGATGTAATAAAGCAAGCTGTGGCCGTGTTAGCGGTGTTATTTCTCTTATTTGGCGTATTACGACCTACCATGCGTGGCTTGGTGGGCCGGGATGAAGCCGAGAAAAAAGCCGTAGAAATGGCGGAAGGCAAAGCAAAGGCTGAAGCCGCCGCAGCAAGCGGGGTACGCTTCAACCAAGACGGCACGCCGGTTGCCGTGCCGGCCGGTGACGGTAGTACTAGCTTTGAAATGCCGCAAGCAGCAGAAGATTTGTTGTTGCTGGATATGCCTAAGAGTTATGAACACCGTTTGGAGTATGTAAAACGACTGATTGATGACGATCCTAAAATTGTCGCGCAAGTGATTAAAACGTGGGTGAAGAAAGATGGCTGAGAATCTAAACTATTCTGAACGGTCGGCAATCTTATTGCTGGCGGTAGGTATGGACCGGGCGGCGCTGGTGCTAAAACACATGACGCCGAGAGAAGTGCAGATTCTCGGTACCAACATGGCAACCGTTGGCGATATATCGATCGGTATGATGGATGAAGTGGTTGAGGAATTTATCACAGCCGTTAAAAGCCAGACCGCATTGGGTATGGATACCGACGATTACATTCGCAACGTATTGGTTAGCGCGCTGGGTGCTGATAAAGCTAACAGTATTCTCGATCGAATCCTACAAGGCGGTAGCACCAAAGGTATTGAGCAGTTGAAATGGCTGGATACGCGCTCGATTGCCGACATGATTCGCTTGGAGCATCCACAGATTGTTGCGACTATTTTGTCGTTAATGGAAAGCGAACAAGCGGCCGAAGTGGTGATGTTTTTACCGGAAGCTATGCGCGCCGATTTATTTATGCGGAGTGCCACAATGACAGGCGTACAGCCTTCGGCATTACGCGAACTCGATCAAATTATGGCGCAGCACCTCACCGGCTCCGACAATGTTAAATCTACCAACATCGGTGGTATTGCTGCCGTGGC
>JAUYMX010000390.1 GCA_030699345.1 Methylococcaceae bacterium | reverse complement strand
CCCAAAAAAGCCGACAGTGAGATTTTTGGAAATAATTCCGCGATAGCCGCGCCTTGCATCGCGGTGGCAGCGGCAAGATGCCGTTCAGCGATGTGAATATCAGGGCGATTGCGAATTGTTGCCGATGGGGAGGTTAATATTCGCTTTCCCGGTGCCTGCGGAACAGCCCCCAGCAAATTCAGATCAACGGCAAGCGAGCCGGGATGTCGGCCCACCAACACTTCCAGTTGTCGCTGTGTGCCAATCATTCGCGCTTCCAGTGCCGGAATTTGTGACATGGTGGTTTCGGTCTGGGCTCGGGACCGGACGACTTCGTGTCGAGCGACCACGCCTTCTTTGAATAGTTTCTGGGTAAGCTCCAGGGTATGTTGTTGAGATTCCAGGTTCGAGCGGGTGATGCGCAGTTGATTCTGCAGGCTACGGTAGTCAACATAACTGCGCGCAAGTTCAGCGGTCAGGGTCACCAAAGATTGACTGTAGACTTCGTTAGCCGCTTCAAGATCGGCTGAAGCCGCTTCCAGTCGCCGTTGCTGGCGTCCGAATAAGTCAATTTCCCATAGAGCATCGAAACCCAGTTCGAACATGTTGTAGCGGATGCCCGGTGCAAGGCCGGGCAACGGGTTCTCTTGGCGTTGCGCCCCGGCTTTTACATTGACGGTAGGGAACAGCTCGGCGCGCGTACCACGTCGTTCGGCGCGGGCTTGGTCGATGCGGGCCAACGCTATTTTTAGATCAAGGTTTCCCGCGAGAGCCTGATTCATGAGTTGGTTCAGCTTTGGATCGCCAAAACTTTGCCACCAGTTTTTCAGGGCTTCTTTGTCAATAGCTGCCAGTTCGGTATTCGCATCTTTGTCGGCTTGCCAGTGATCAGGCAGCATTGGCACGGTCTCACGATAATCGGGGCCAACCGTACATCCGCCTAAGCTGAACAAGATGAATAGCCAACTCAAGTTAGATGTCATCTGTTGTCTTTTAAGAGCTTGCGTTTTGAAGAAAATGGATTTTGGAGTTGAAACTGTACTCCCAAAATTACACTTTAAAGAAGTTAGCTAGCATACTCTGTGCGCTAGCGTACCGACTGGTTAGATTGCTGTTTTGGTAAGAACTTGCCGCAAAAACGGCAGCGTGAGTTTGCGTTTAGCGGCCAATGAGGCGCGGTCGAGTTTTTCAAGCAAAATCCAAAGGCCGTGAAGATCCCTGGCGTAATGAGTGAGTAAAAACTGTCCGACTTTGGGAGAGATTTCAAAACCTAGTTGATCGGCTTTGAAGATTAAGGCCGCGATTTTATCGTCATCGCTTAATGGCTTTAGTTTGAGGGTTAGCCCCCAGTTGAGCCGGGTTTTGAGGTCGGGTAATTCAATGGTCAATAATTGGGGCGGGCAGTCGGCCGATAAGATTAGCTTATGATCACGTTCCCGGTGACGATTGAAAAAATTAAAAAACGCTAATTCCCATGCCTGATTACCGGCGATGGTTTCAATGTTGTCAAAACACACCAGTTCGATTTCTTCCAGGCCATTGAGCAGCGTCGTCGGCGTAGGTAGTTTTGAGGTCGACAAATCAAAGTAAAACGAACTTATTCCCTGCTGCTGTGCCAGCTGGCAGCAGGCATGCAGTAAGTGACTTTTGCCTTCTCCGGTGGCGCCCCATAGAAATAGCTGTTGCTCACCTGGTCCAATAACGGATTGTTGCAAGTGGGAAATTATTTCTTGATTGGGGCCGGGATAAAAGTCGTTAAACGTTTGATTGGCCCGAAAATCAAAATCCAGGGGAAGCTGTTCGGCCATAGTTATGCTTGTTTGCCAACAAAACGCACATACAGCGACGCACCAAAGAACAGCATCAGGCTAAGGGCGACTTCCAATCCGGCGTATATCCGTTCAGCGCTGTTTACATACGCTTCAACACTGCCGTGAGTAAAATAAATCAGGCTGGCATAAGCCGCCCAGGCACAGCTTCTGGTGTTTCGCGCCAATAAGCCACGCATCGGTAACAAAAGCGGTGTTACTCCCACTAATAAAACCAGCGCCACGGGGAAGCGGGTTGATGGCGCTAATACTGTATTCCATAGCATCAGCAGCGCAAATAGGCCGAAAAATCCCACTAACGCCAGGATGTAAAAATAATTTGGTCTAATGGTCATGAGGCGGATTTTAGGCTAATTGCCGTTTTTGCCAGGCGAGCACCCAACGCGCGACACAAGGCTTTTTCGTGTTCGGATAATGCCCCATGATTGATTGAACAATGGCTGGGGCCGTAAGGCGTGCCGCCAGTGGTGGTTTCCCGCAATGCGGCTTCGGAATAAGGAATTCCTACCAGCAACATGCCATGGTGCAGCAGCGGTAACATCATCGATAACAACGTGCTTTCCTGGCCGCCGTGCAGACTGCCCGTAGAAGTGAATACGCCCGCCGGTTTGCCGGATAGCGCGCCGGAAAACCAGACTTCCGTAGTGCTATCGATAAAATATTTCAGTGGTGAAGCCATATTGCCAAAGTGGGTAGGGCTGCCTAAGGCCAAACCGTCGCAGGTTTTGAGATCATCCAACGTGGCGTAAATCGCACCTTCGGCCGGGATGGTATCGGCTGTCTTTTCGCAGACAGTGGATACGTCGGGCACGGTTCTTAGGATTGCCTCCGCGCCGGAAACAGATTCAATACCGCGGGCAATATGGTTAGCCATTTGCGCAGTGGTACCGTGCCGGGAAAAATATAACACCAAAATTTTGGTCATAAGATGGACTTAAAAGTGATTATTAAGGAAGCTCTGGAAAAGTCCTTCGACAAGCTCAGGACGAACGGTGACTTGTTTATTTCATTCGTGGTGTGCTTGTCGAACCATGAAGGAAATAAACTTACAGGATCGCCAACACATCTTCCGGCGGGCGACCGATAGCCGCTTTACCGTTAGCCAGCACAATAGGTCTTTCGATTAGCACCGGGTGCTTAACCATGGCGGCAATTAATGCATAGCGACTTAAAGCGGCATCGTCAAAGTGGTTGGCTTTGTAGTCGGCTTCTTTCTTGCGCATCAACTCACGCGGCTCCAAGCCCAGTTTTTGCAAAATATCATCCAGTTCTTCTGCGCTGGGCGGATTTTTCAGGTATTCGATAACGTCAGGTTCAATGCCTTGCTCTTGTAGTAATTGCAAGGCCTGGCGGGATTTGCTGCAGCGCGGATTATGATAAATTTTTACACTCATGAGCTCTCACACGGTCAGTAAAACAAAAAAGTTATAATATCAGCTTACTCTTACGCTCGCTTTGAAAAGGTATCCGCGGTGACAACAGAAAAAATTAGGGATAGAGCCAGACAATACTGGCTACTGGCACGATTCGATAAACCCATTGGGATATTGATTTTACTATGGCCTGCATTGTGGGCGCTGTGGGTAGCCAGCGACGGCAAGCCCGATGTGCTGGTGTTAACCGTGTTCTGTTTAGGCGTGGTGTTAATGCGCGCTGCCGGTTGCGTGATCAACGATTATGCCGATCGAGACTTTGATCCGCATGTGCAACGCACTAAACAACGACCAATTGCAGCGGGTAAAGTAACGCCAAAAGAAGCCTTGGTGGTGTTCGTGGTGTTGTGTTTAATCGCCTTCGGCTTGGTGTTATTGCTGAATATCTACACGATCCTGTTGTCTTTTGTAGCTGCATTTTTAGCAGCCAGTTATCCGTTTATGAAGCGTTTTACCCAGTTACCGCAAGCATACTTGGGTATCGCTTTCGGTTGGGCGGTACCGATGGCCTTTACCGCGCAAACCAACGCTATTCCGCTTGTGGCATGGGTGATGTACTTGGCTGTAGTGTTGTGGGCATTGGTCTACGACACCATGTATGCGATGGTCGATAAGGATGACGATTTAAAAATCGGCATCAAATCAACCGCCATCCTGTTTGGAGATTATGACCGGCAGATCATGGCGGTGTTGCAGCTGGTTATTGTCGGATTGCTGATTGCCGTCGGGCTAATGATTGCGGCAGGTTGGGCTTATTTTGCGGGGCTTGCGGTTGCGGCCTGTTTGTTCGTGTATCAACAAACTTTGATTTTTAACCGTGACAAAGTCCTGTGCTTTAAAGCATTTGTGAATAACAACTGGTTTGGGGTGTCAGTGTTCGTGGGGCTGGCAGTGGATTACGGGTTAAGGTAATCCATTGAATTAGTCGCAGATGAGTTCAAGAGAAAAACTTGGTTAATTTCATTAAAGTTGGGGTTAGACTAGCGCCGCATCAATCGCGTCTGATCCCATTGATTCTCGGGGTTTACCGAGTTGCACACATTTGGAATAATTAATTTTAACTAAAGGGGTGAGTATGTTTTCTAAACAAATCAATTTGTCGCTAGGTCTTTGCGCAATATCCGCGCTAATAACTCCAGCACTAAGTCAGGCAGAAACAGCCATTGTGTTAGCCGCATCAGACACCGGGTCGATAGCTGCGAGCCGGGCTGCGGACCAAAAAGCTGCGCTAGCAAAAAAGGCAGCGGAGAGAGAAGCGAAAAAGGCGGCTGAAGCGCAAAAATCTGCTGAAACACCAGCGCCTGCTGAGACAACAGCCCCTTCTCAGGTACCAACGCCTCCAGCTGAAGAGCTAAAGGAAAAATAATTGCTGGGTAGGCATCAATGGTGGGAGGCAACCCCCATTACTAATGATGAGCTAAATTCAAATGTAGGGTGGGCACGCTTTTTGTGCCCACACGGGAATTCAAAGTAAACGGTGGGCAGAAAAGCGTTGCCCACCCTACCCAGTTAAAAAGAACAAAACACTATAATGAAACTACAAACCATATTAATCACTATTATCGCTTCAGTAACTCTATCCGGTTGTGCATCATTAAAATATCCAGGTTGGGAAATGGTACGCATAGAAGAAAACGGTATTCCTTCCACAAAAAAATGTACCTATAAAGCCCAAATATCTTGCCCACAAGGCTTATTTGTCGCTAATGATTGTTATGATTGGCATAAGAAAACTGCCACTAAATATGATGCAAATACAGTGGTTATTACCTCTTCACGCAAAGTATCAACTCTATCAATTGCTAACAATGTTGCTTTTGGCGGTGAACAAACGACCTCACTTGCTGACTACTATGATTGTAAATAAGACGCTACACAACCTTGAGCCTGTAAGTCCTTATTTGCACAATTTGTGATAAAAGAACAACGAGTGAAAAGCTACAGTAAAGAGTTTGCTTTAAGATTGAAGTCATCGAAGGAGGAAACAATTATGAAGGCTTCTCTAGTTGAACTTACTTATATCCTTGAACGAACTGCCATGGTTGCACTTGCTGAAATTATGAGTAATTTTTTGCCTACTACATTAAATTAAAATGCCAATAACCGAAGCCCACATTCTGGAATGCTACAAAGCTTATATAAATGGTGAAACTTGCCCATATCCAGAAGGTATGAATGCTACGTCAGCGGAAATGACTATGAGATGGTTGGCTTGTATCTTCAATGACCAGCGATTTAACCGTAGCTTCAGCGCAATGCAATGTCGCGTCGTGTTGGCAAGAATTCATGCTGATTTTGGTGATAGAAGGGCGTCAGAGGTTGCGTTGTCTATTCAGCGAGATCGTGATCTACGATAAACAAAATAGGGTGTTGATCAAGATACACATCGCGAAGTAATTGTGGGATACCTACAGGATTAGCCCGCGTAGGGCGGAATAGCTTAGCGTATTCCGCTGTATGCCTACCTGCTTCATGCGGGTTACAGACTTGTTCGAGGTTCGAAAAAAATTGGTTTGCTTTATCAAATGTAAGAATATATCTTACATTTTACTTAAAAAAACTGGCTTGGAGAACATCATGGCGCAAACACGAACCCAAACTGTTAGTCTCGGTGAGCACTGGAATAACCTCATTGAATCTTTGCTCAAGACTGGGCGTTATGCAAGCGTGAGTGAAATTATGCGTGACTCCTTACGTTTGCTTGAAGAAAGAGAAGCGAACTCAACGCTGCAATCTTTACGCACCGCCCTGATAGAAGGTGAAGAGAGTGGCGATACAGGTGAGCTAAATCTGGAAACTATCAGGCAAGAAGCCAGAAAGGAAGCCGGATTAATCTAAAAATGCGCAAAATCCATATTCAGGAACTTGCAAAACAGGATCTTAAAAATATCTGGCTTTATTCGTTTAAAAACTGGGGTGAAGAACAGGCAGACTGCTATTTTGATCAGTTAAATGCAGCATTTGCTTTAATCGCTGAAAATCCGGACGTGGGTTTTGCCTGTGATTACATTCGTAAAGGCTACAGGCAATTTCACATCAATCGTCATTTAGTTTTTTATCGTGTGACAGCAACCAAAATTCACATTGTACGAGTGCTGCATGACAGTATGAATTACACATCGCTTTTATAAAAAAATCTCAGCTGAATAGGCTGTTGGCCATCACTGTCATTAACTTAAGCCGTTCGTGGTGAGCCTGTCGAACCATGAATGGCTTATAACGATAAACTTCGGATTTTTCCATTCATCCTTCGACAAGCTCTCGGCAACCGCTCCATGCGTTGCTCTAACTCATGCATCCATGCATTCGAGGACGAACGGAAAAATCCTTAACCTAATGGGGCAATGCTTTAGCTTCTAGCAACCGGCCGGTTTTTATTCCTGATCCATTCACTCCAAGACCCAGCATAGAGCTTGGACCCAGTAAGCCCTGCATGTTCCATTGCCAATAAGTTATGGCAGCCGGTGACACCCGAGCCGCAATAATGCACGACTTGTTCGGGGGCCGTATTGCCAATCAATTGTTTAAACTGGTTGCGTAGTACGTCGGGCGATAAAAACAAGCCCTGGCTATCGAGGTTGAGTTGAAACGGCCGGTTGATTGCGCCGGGAATATGGCCTGCTACCGGGTCGATGGGTTCTTGCTCGCCGCGATAACGCTCCGGGGTTCTGGCATCGATCAGGCAAATGGATTTTATCGCCAAGCTGTTTTGCACCTGGATGGCATCCAGCCACAATTCATTGTTTAAGTAGGGCCTGAAAATCGTGGCGTTAAATACGGGCAAGGCAGTTGTTAAGGCAAGGGCTTGTTTTTGCCATTGCTTGATGCCGCCATCCAACACGGCGACATTGTCGTGTCCCAACACGCGTAACAACCACCATAGTCGATCGGCAAAGGCGCCGCCGGCATCATCGTAGACCACCACTTGGCTGCGATTGCTTACACCCCAATTACCCAACTTTTGCGCTAACACGGTAAAGTTGGGCAAGGGATGGCGGCCGGTATGATCGGTAATTGCGGACGATAAATCTTTATCAAGATGGGCGTAACGCGCGCCGGGAATATGACCATGACGATAAGCGCTGCCGCCTGCTTCGGGTTCTGTCAACGAAAATCGGCAGTCGAAAATAACCCAATCGGGATCAGTTAGGTGTTGGTTAAGCGTTTCGGCGGAGATGAGTGTTTTATGGGTCATGTTGGATTTACCTCTAGGATGATTTTGCCAAAGTGTTGACTGCTTTCCATCAATTCGTGCGCTTTTGCCGCATCGCTCAAGCTAAAAGTGCTGTGAATAATCGGCTTGATTTTGCCGGTTACCAGTAGCGGCCAGACATTGATAAGCAATTGTCTGGCGATATTGGCTTTGAAGGCATCGTTTCTCGCCCGTAATGTCGAGCCGGTGATTGTCAGGCGTTTGAGCATGATGGGCAGAAGATTGATGTCCGTTTTGGGGCTGTTTTGCACGGCAATCTGTACCAGTCTGGCGTCATCTGCCATGCATTTTATATTGCGAGGCAGGTAGTTGCCGCCGACCATATCCAGAATAACATCGACGCCTTTATTTTGGGTAAGGTTGAGGATGACATCGACAAAGTCTTCGTCGTGATAGTTGATGGCCGCATCGGCGCCCAGTTGTAAACAGCTCTGGCATTTTTCCGTGCTACCGGCCGTGACAAACACTTTAGTGTTAAAGGCCTTGGCCAGTTGTATCGCCGTGGTGCCGATGCCGCTGCCGCCGCCGTGAACCAGCAGCGTTTCACCAGGTTGTAAGCGGGCGCGGTCGAAGACATTGCTCCAGACCGTGAAAAAAGTTTCCGGTAATGCTGCGGCATGGATAAACGATAAGCCTGCGGGTATTGGCAAGCAACAATCGGCAGAAGCTAGACAGTATTCGGCATAACCACCGCCGGTAACCAACGCACAAACCTGATCGCCGATATTTAAATGGTCGACTTGTTCGCCTAAAGCGACGATGGTGCCGGAGATTTCCAGGCCGGGAACATCTGAAGCGCCCGGTGGCGGTGGATACAGGCATTTGCGCTGCATTACATCCGGGCGATTGACTCCGGCAGCGGCAACCTTAATGAGCACCTGATGTTGTTCGGGTGTCGGTGTTGTGCGTGTTGTTATCGTTAGCGCTTCTGGACCGCCTGGAGTTTTGATCTCAATGGCACGCATGGTGGTGGGGTAGGGCATAGCTATCAGCGATTAATACTTAAGTTGCGGTATTATAGGATGAAGTAGATTTTTATAAATAATGTGTAAGCAGGATAGAGATAGATGATTCAAGCAGGTATTGTTGGTGGGACCGGTTACACCGGTGTGGAGTTATTACGGATTTTGGCCGGACATCCGCAAGTGGCAGTGTCGGTGGTGACTTCGCGGGCTGATGCGGGGCTTAGAGTAGATGCGTTGTATCCAAGTTTGCGCGGACACATTGACGCAGTCTTTAGCGCGCCCGAGCTTGAAACATTGGCTGAATGCGATGTGGTGTTTTTTGCCACGCCTAATGGTACGGCGATGTTAATGGCTGAGCAATTGCTGGCTCGTGGAGTGAAGGTGATCGATTTATCAGCCGATTTTCGATTACAAAACGTCCAGGAATGGGAGCAGTGGTATGGAATGACGCATGCTTGTCCGGACTTAATTAGAGAAGCGGTGTACGGTTTGCCGGAAGTAAATCGTGAAGCTATCAAAAATGCGCGCTTGCTGGCTTGTCCTGGCTGTTATCCGACAGCAGTACAGTTGGGTTTTTTGCCGCTTATTGAAAATGGCCTGGCCGATACCCAATATCTGATTGCTGATGTTAAATCGGGCGTCAGCGGTGCGGGGCGTAAAGCCGAGTTAGCGACATTGATGAGTGAAACCGGCGAGAGTTTTAAGGCTTATGCGGTTAGTGGCCATCGGCATTTACCGGAAATTGCTCAGGGACTCAGTTTGGTTGCTGGAAAGCAAGTAGGGCTGACATTTGTACCGCATTTAACGCCGATGATACGAGGTATTCATGCCACGCTTTACGCACAGTCGGATGTTGCTCTGAGCGATTTACAGGCATTGTATGAACAGCGCTATCAAGATGAAGTGTTTGTCGATGTGTTGCCGCAGAGCTCGCACCCCGATACCCGTAATGTCAGGGGTAGTAATAATTGCCAGATTTCTTTGCATCAGCCGCAAGGTGGCAAAACGATTGTGGTGTTATCGGTGATTGATAACTTGGTAAAAGGTGCGGCAGGGCAGGCGGTACAAAACATGAACCTGATGTTTGGCCTACAAGAAGATCTAAGTTTAAGGATTGTAGCGCTCTATCCTTAAATCTTGACTGTAACACTGGGTATAGTCATAATTCTTTAACTATTAATTTCTTAGAGTGTGTTACTGCTATGGCAAATCCAATTATTTTTACTGATAGCGCCGCGTCAAAAGTGAGCGAGCTGATTGCCGAAGAAGGCAATGATAATTTGAAGTTACGCGTGTATGTTTCCGGCGGCGGGTGTTCAGGATTTCAATACGGTTTCACTTTTGACGAAGAAGTCAATGAAGATGACACCAGTGTCGAAAATGGCGGTGTTACCGTTTTGATTGATGCCATGAGTATTCAGTATTTGAATGGTGCTGAAATCGACTACAAAGAAGATGTGTCTGGCGCGCAGTTTGTCATTCGCAACCCTAATGCAACGACTACTTGTGGTTGCGGGTCTTCATTTTCGGCTTAATACAATTGATCGTCTAGTTCGTGCTTCCAGGGTAAATCCCACCTAAAATCACTGAGTTTTTCGCCCCCGTCACTTCTTTTAGGTTGCCAGACAAATTGTTATAGGTTTGTCTGGCCAGCCATGCAAAAGCTACTGCTTCAACGTGATCTGGATCAATGCCGTATTGTGCAGTGGATTCTACTGGGCAATCTAGCTGTTGTTCGATTAACTGCAGTAAATAGTGGTTATGAATTCCCCCGCCGCAAATCAAAACGCGTTCAGTCCCAGGTGCATGCAGCTTGATTGCATCGCAAATAGTGCTTGCCGATAAAAAGCAAAGTGTCGCTTGAATATCTTCTGGATTCAATTTACCAGCATCAACATACTGATAAAGCCAGGGTAAAGAGAAATATTCTTTACCGGTACTTTTGGGTGGTGCGGCGCTGAAGTAAAGGTCCTGTTTTAACAGCTCAACCAGTTCATGATTAACAGAACCCGATTGAGCCCATTCGCCGTTTTTGTCATATCCAAGCTGTTGGTGTTTGCTAATCCAGCAATCCATTAGCGTATTGCCTGGGCCGGTATCGAAGCCTGTGACTGACGTCGATTTGTTTTTAGGCAAAACAGTTATGTTTGCAATGCCGCCAATGTTAACAATGCAGCGATTTTCGTCAGGATGCGCGAACACAGCTTGATGAAATGCAGGCACCAGCGGTGCGCCTTGGCCTTGTGCAGCAATGTCTCTACGCCTGAAATCGGCAATGGTCGTAATGCCGGTTTGTTCGGCAATAATATTAGGGTCGCCGATTTGCAGTGAAAAAGGCCATTGATTATCAGGTGCGTGGTAAATGGTTTGGCCGTGACTGCCGATGGCTTTGATTGAAGACGCGGGGAGGGAGGCTTTTTTGAGCAATGCTTTTACTGATTGCGAAAATAACAGCCCAAGTTGGGCATCCAATGCGCCGTAATCTTTTAATGAAATGTGAGTGTCTGGTCGGCTGATAAGTTTGATTTGCTGCTGAACTTCAGCAGCAAATGGTAGATAGTCAAACGCAATTAAATGAGTTTTTTTGTCTGTAAAATCAACCAGTGCAGCATCAATGCCATCAACACTGGTTCCCGACATTAGACCGATGTAAAAATCAGAGCCGGACATCTTCTGGTATTAGCGAGACTGGTTTTTGGCAAGCATGTTTTGGGCTTTGGCCTGATACAGTTGGTCGACCAGAGGACGAGTTTGTGCTTTGAAGTTGTCCAACAAATTTGCGTCTAATGGCAACGCTTGGGCTAGTTCAAGTTTTTCAGGATTGCGATGCTCTCCATCAATACGGAATTCATAATGTAAATGTGGGCCTGTTGCCAGTCCGGATTGGCCAACATAGGCAATAATTTCACCTTGAGTTACGTGATCGCCGACTTGTAGGCCGTCTTTAAAGTCAGATAGATGTGCATAAACAGTTTCGTAATGTTCGCCGTGGGCGATGTTCATCACTTGCCCGTAAGCGCCTTTGTTACCCAGGAAAATTATTTCGCCATCGCCGGTTGCTTTAACCGGGGTGCCGGTTCTTGCCGCGTAATCAACTCCTTTGTGGGCGCGGATCCTGTTGAGAATGGGATGCTTGCGATGTGTACTAAAACCAGAACTGATACGCGCAAAGTCGACCGGGGCGCTTAGAAAAGCTTTACGCATGGGTCTGCCTTCAGGGCTGTAGTAATTCATGTTGCCGTCGGCATCTTTGTATCTGATAGCAGTGAAGACGCGGCCTTGATTAACAAATTCAGCCGCAACAATCTGGCCGCTATGATCGCCTTCTTCATAAACCACATTAAATTGGTCACCATCGTGCAGGTTGGTGGCAAAGTCTATATCCCAAGCAAAAATACTGGTTAATTGCATAATTAATTCATCTGATAAACCAGCTTGTTGAGCCGAGGCGGCTAAAGATGAATTGATTATGCCGTGCGCATTGCTGAGGTGCCGTGGTGCTTCAGTTGCTGTTGTGGCTTGGAAGATAGTGTTGGGTTTGATAGACGGTACAGTGTAAGTAGCATCGATTTCTTGGTCGGGGAATATCGATAAGTCTAATTTACGATGGGGTATTTGTTTGGTCGTGTGTTTGGTATTGCTTGCTCTTGCTACTGTTAAAACAGTGTGGGGTTTTAATTTGATGTGCTTATGTTTTGATGCAACGTGGAGAGTGTGCTGCTTGGTCGTGCTTGTTTTTTTGCTGGAAACAATGGTTTTCTTGTTTTTAACGGGCTTAACTGAAGCTGTGGTATGCTTTTTTGAGGCGTGTGAGGCAGGTTTTGCGTATCCGGTCGTCGTCGAAAGAGCAAGAATTATCCCGACTAGAATGGGTTAATAAAGTTTATTTTTCATGCGATTCTTGTTGGTTTTTGAAAACATTGATGATGCAGAGATGGCAAATCGTCAACTCTTTAAGGAATAATGGTAGAAATTCCTAGTTAACGTAGTTTATATGTCATATTGTTCGATTGTTTTTCGAATTATATTCTAATTTTTAGAATTTGGAGAAAAAATTGCAGCAAGATGCATTGGATCACCTATT
>JAUYMX010000388.1 GCA_030699345.1 Methylococcaceae bacterium | reverse complement strand
GCGCTGATCGTCTGGAAAAACAACTGATTGAAGACGGTATTCGCTTAGTAGCATTACATGGCGATAAAACCCAGGGCGCGCGCAACAAAGCGTTGGAGTATTTCAAAACCGGCAAAGTGTCGGTGTTGGTGGCAACCGATGTGGCCTCAAGAGGCCTGGATATTGACGATTTACCGCATGTGGTAAATTTCGATTTACCGCAAGTGCCGGAAGATTATGTGCATCGCATCGGCCGAACCGGTCGGGCCGGAGCTAGCGGTGTAGCACTATCGCTGGTGTGTCCTGAAGATGCTTATTTGCTGGTAGCTATCGAACAATTACTTAAACGGCAAATCCCGCGCGTCGCTGATACCGGCTATCAACCAGTGTCGTTAAAAGTTAATGATGCCCCCAAAAAGCACGCTCCTAACAAAGATACCGGCAAAAAAGACTTCAGACATAGCAAAAAACCAGCTGCGAAAGCAGGGAAGCCTGCCGCTGGTGGGCGCGACGGGGCAAAAAACAAACGGAAACCGGCTAAGCCTGCCGGTAAAGGTAGAGGATAAATTCAAAGAGGGCGGTAGGATGGGTAGAGCGCAGCGAAACCCATCAAAACCAGTTTAATAGATTCAAATACCAATATTAAGTAACCAAAAAATCATAACCATTATGAAGCGTGGTTTGTTTAACCTTTATGGGTTTCGCTGCGCTACCCATCTTACCAACTCAGTTGTGCTATACAGTATGACTTAGAGAAAATTGGCAGATAGTCGAGTCGCCAAGTAAAAAGCCACAATCTCTGATCAAGTGCGCTTAACCCACCTGAATAATCTGATTCAACCGCTCACACACTTGTACAAATAAACTATCCGGTAACGACTTAAGCGGGTGTGCTTTGGCTCCACGTAAACGCCAATCAAATGATTTTGGTTGATGACAAAGCACATAGCTGGTCTTTTCGGCCTTGCGACCGGAAGCCTTGCCGACAGCCACAGCAAATGGATTGTCGGCATTGTATTCTGCTGTTGTCATCGGTAATCCGATGACCAGCGAGGTTTTTTCGTTAAATATGCGCGGCGAAAGGATCAGGAACGGATGGACATCGCGCATTTCTTGACCGACTTGGGGATTACAGTCGATCCAGATGATGTCTTGGCGCTCAGGTATCCAAGGACGTTGTTTTTGTGGAGTTACCAACGTTCCGCGCCAATAGCGTGACTGGTTGTCATGGCTTCGCCCCCGTGGCGCTCAGGGTCAAAGCTTGTCAGTCGCTGTTCCAGTGTGAGTGGGGTGTCGTTAATAGGGGTAATCATTACACGCTCGCCTTCGACTGAAATACGTACGCGCTGATTCAGTTGCAAATGTGCTTCACGAGCGATTGCGGCAGGTAAGCGAACCCCCAGATTGTTTCCCCATTGTTTGATGTCAAGAATGGCTTCAGTAGTCATATTGCCCCCTTAAAATGTTTAAACATAAGTATAAACATGGGTGAGTGTTTGGTCAATTTGTATAGGCAAGCCAGCACAGTCGCAACTTGATAACTATGGCTATAAGTTGGGGATGAGGTTATTCCTGCACCAAAATCCAAGGCTTAACCACCACCGCCCAAACCTCAGTGTTGCTTTCAAGCCATGTAAGCGCTTGTTGATCAGATACCAGTCCTACTTGACTGTTTTGCAGCCACTCGGCCACTTGGTCTTTATTGTCGATAGAAAATTGATAGGCAACTTCTACCAAATCCAGGTCTGGCGCGACAAATACCGCCGAGCCATTGGCAAAAAATCGCTGTAATTCTTTCCAGGCGATTTGTGAGGTTTCCAGGTTGACTTTTTCTTTGCTGAGATCG
>JAUYMX010000386.1 GCA_030699345.1 Methylococcaceae bacterium | reverse complement strand
GCGGGCATTTTATTGGCGTTAAATGTTGAAACTATCGTGCCTGCCATTGAAAAACTATTCCAGGTGCAATTTATGGCGGCCGATGTCTATTACATCAGCGATCTGCCTTCAAAACTTGTGTGGTCAGACGTCTATGCCATCGCTGGCATGGCTTTCTGGTTATCGTTATTGGCGACTATTTACCCTGCCTGGCACGCAGCTAAGGTTAATCCAGCGGAGGTATTAAGGTATGAATAAGCCTATGTTGCAATGCCGGGCTGTGACCAAGCGTTATACGCAAGGCATTCTGGATGTTGAGGTATTAAAAGGCGTCGATTTAACTATTGGCGAGGGCGAGCGGGTTGCCATCATGGGCGCTTCTGGTTCAGGTAAAAGTACCTTGCTGCATGTGTTGGGCGGCTTGGACAAGCCTACTAGCGGCTCGGTTGTTTTGAATGGCGTTAATCTTGATCAAGTCAGCTCAAGTGCGTTGGCAAAATTAAGAAATAAATCCCTCGGCTTTATTTACCAATCGCATCATTTGTTGGGCGAGTTTACCGTGTTGGAAAACGTTGCCATGCCGCTGTTGATTGCAGGCTTGGCGGTTACAGAAGCGCGGGTGCGGGCTGTTGAGTTATTGCAGCGTGTGGGCTTGGGTCATCGAATTGAACACAAACCCGGCGAGTTATCCGGTGGTGAAAGACAGCGGGCTGCGGTGGCCCGGGCATTAATCAACAAGCCTGCCGTGGTGCTTGCTGATGAACCTACCGGCAATTTGGACAGCAAAACTGCCGAGCAGGTTTATCAGTTAATGTTAGAGCTTAACCAAGAGTTGAAAGTCAGCTTTTTGGTGGTGACTCATGACCATGAATTGGCAGCCAAGATGGGCAAAGTGCTGCACATGGAAGATGGTTTGATCGTAAGTTGATAGCTAGATGGCTTATAAAATCACACTAATTGCGATTTTATAAGCGCCATTCAATTGATCTAAAAGGGTTTTTAGTCCTGGCTAATTGTTGCCGATGTTGTTGACGATGCTGCCACTTATTAATAGTGTGGTAGCGCCAGAAATAGCTAAAACCAAAGTACCCCGCTGTTGAACAAATTATCCCCAACATCAAGCAGCCGGTAAGAAACGGAAACAATAGTTCCCCAGACAATATGGCATCCATTGAAAAGTCTGCCGTGGGGAGATTTAACGCATAAACGCCAACCAAGTAAGCAAAATAAAATAGCGGCGGCATAGTAATCGGGTTGGTGAGCCAGACTAGTGCGACCGAAATCGGCAAATTGGCGCGCATATAAAAGGCGGCAATCGCGGCGATTGCCATTTGACCTGGTGTCGGAATCCACGCACAAAACAGTCCTACCGCAAAAGCCATCGATACCGAGCGACGATTTAAATGCCATAAGTTTGGATCATGCAGTTTTGCACCAAGAAACTGAAGATTCTTGTGATTTTTGATGATTTCCGGGTGGGGCATGTATTTTTTCAGTAGTTCTTTTGGCATCATTCATCGCACTCAAGGTTAGGTTTCTACTGGGCTCCAGTCTATCAGGTTTTTGCAGGTCTAAAAATCACAAGGTCACCAATGCTGCTTAATTCCCTTTGTTTTTTATCCGGCACATTAATAGTGCAGCAGCTTGCTGTGTTGCCTGGTATTAAGTGGCTGATTGCACTGGCTATAATCGCAGTGGTGCTGGCCGCATTGCGTTATTGGCGTCTGCTGTTTTTGTTTGCAGGCGTACTTTGGGCGTTGGTGTTTGCGATGGCCCGATTGGCCGATCAGTTGCCGGAAACCTACGAAGGCCTGGAAATCCCCATTCAAGGCGTTATCGGCGATTTGCCCGAGCAGGATGAAAAACAAGCCCGCTTCGACTTTATCACCAGGGATGGTGTGTATGCCGGAAACTTGCCGGGAGCAAGTTCGGCGATCACCAGGGATGATGTGCGTCCTCTTAGCCGTCTTGGAACCGGCACGGCGATTGGTTCATTCAAGCTCCCTAAAAAGCTGCGCTTAAGTTGGTATTACCCAGATCAAACGCTTAAAGCCGGTCAGCAATGGTCGTTTACCGGCAAACTCAAGCGCCCGCATGGCAGTTTAAATCCCGGTGGTTTTGATTATGAACGCTGGCTATTCACGGAAGGGATTGGTGCGACCGGCTATGTACGGCCTAGTCCAACACCCGTTTTATTGGGTAATCAATCCGCCTGGACCAGTATCGATGTCTGGCGCCAGCTAATCAGCGATAAGTTATCAGTGCCTCAGCTTGATGTGAACAGTCGTGCGCTCATTAAAGCGCTGACTATCGGTGACGGCAATAGCATAGATCAGCAACATTGGGAGGTCTTTCGTAAAACGGGCACTACGCATTTAATGGTGATTTCCGGCTCGCATATCGCTTTGGTGGCTGGCTTAGTGTATTGGCTGGTGCTGAAATGTTGGGCGTGGACCGGTTTGTTAAGATGGTCACCGCAAGTGGTTGCAGCTTGGTCGGCGTTATTGGGAGGTGTTATTTATGCTTGCCTGGCTGGTTTTTCAGTGCCCACTCAGCGCGCCGTTATTATGCTGGCTATCGGCATGATCGCAATTATCTTACAGCGTAACCATCGGCCATTTCACACCCTGGCGGTTGCTATGTTTGCTGTCTTGCTCTGGGATCCGCTGGCCGTTCTCTCTCCTGGATTCTGGCTGTCTTTTATCGCGGTGGGTTTGATTGTTTATGTGCTCGCCGGTCGTTTAGGCGCACTCAAGCCATTTTGGTCGGCAATCAAAATAAACTGGGCGACCTCGCTGGGTTTATCGCCGTTGTTACTGTTATTTTTTCAGCAAGTTTCAATTATCTCGCCGCTGGCCAATTTGCTGGCAGTACCGTTGATTAGTCTGGTGCTGGTGCCGCTGGCTTTGGTGGCGGTGGGTGTATTGTCGATTTCTGCGACGTTGGCCGCGCCGCTGCTATTAGTTTTAGATTATTTGTTACGTGGCGTCATGTGGTCATTGGAAACTATGGCTGCGTTGCCGATGGCGACTATTAATCACGCCCAACCATCTTATTGGGTATTGTTTTTTGCAGTACCTGGCATTCTGCTTTTGTTAGCCCCCAAAGGCATTCCAGGACGCTGGCTAGGATTGCTGATGTTCTTGCCGCTGGTTTTTACCGAGCCCAAACAGCGCGATGCCGGTGAGTTTGAACTGACCTTGCTGGATGTCGGCCAAGGTTTATCGGCAGTAATACAAACTGCTCATCACCAGCTGGTCTTCGATACTGGCGCTAAATTTTCTGCCGAAAGCGATATGGGACGGAGTGTACTGCTGCCGTTTCTGCGTTCGCAGGGCATTGATAAAATTGACACATTAATTGTCAGTCACGGCGATAACGATCATATCGGTGGTGCCGCATCGTTGCTGAGCAATATGCCGACCAAAAAAGTGCTGACCAGCGTACCGCAAAAACTAAACGACTTTGCACCACAGCCTTGTGCTGCCGGTCAGACATGGCAATGGGATGACGTTACGTTCAGCATGTTATCGCCAAATCATGAATATGCGTCGGATAACGATAATTCCTGTGTGCTGATGGTAACGGGTAAGCACGGTGCTGTGCTATTGACCGGCGACATCGAGGCAAACGCCGAATCCTGGCTGATCGAGCACTATGGCGAAACATTGCAAGCTAAAGTGATGGTTGCCCCGCACCACGGCAGCAAAACTTCATCCTCTTTAAAATTTCTGCAAACCGTCAAACCTGAGTTGATCTTGATTCCTGCCGGTTACCGCAACCAGTTTGGGCATCCTCATGCTGGCGTTTTGCAACGTTACCAACAATCCGGCATCAGCTGGTTAAACAGCGCGGACAGCGGCGCAATTGATGTGAAACTGGCAAATACAGGTGCAAGCGTGTCGAGTATGCGCCAGATCAATAGTCATTACTGGAATGCAAAATAATCTGCGCTCTATAACCTACTGCTTTACTATGAATTTAAATAGGACTAAAATAGTCCTAGAAATTAGCAAGGCAGGATTTATGTTACGTTTGAGCAAATTAACCGATTACGCGACAGTTATATTAAGTGATATGGCCAAGGATCAAACACAGGTGCATTCAGCCATGGAGATTGCTGCGGCGACCGGAATAGCGTTGCCGACAGTGAGTAAAATCCTAAAACTTTTAGTGAATGCTGAGGTATTGATTTCTACGCGAGGGGCGAAAGGTGGTTATGTGTTAGCCAGAGAGCCTGGAAAAATCAGTGTTGCGACAGTGATCAGTGCGCTGGAAGGACCGATTGCGTTAACCGAGTGCAGTATTTCCCAGCAGGGGTGCGAGCAGGCGTCAGGCTGCGATATTCGTGGTAACTGGAACTTGATTAATCAGACTATT